>NZ_JBHHJV010000028.1:0-35874 GCF_042136355.1 Peribacillus sp. Hz7 | reverse complement strand
CTTGCATGTATTAGGCACGCCGCCAGCGTTCGTCCTGAGCCAGGATCAAACTCTCCGATAGAATTTGACTTGCTCATGTTGCACTTTTTTATAGTGTGTGCTCACTTAAAAATTAACGTTGGCACTTTGTTTTGTTCAGTTTTCAAAGAGCAATCATTGGAGCGGGTGAAGGGAATCGAACCCTCATCATCAGCTTGGAAGGCTGAGGTTTTACCACTAAACTACACCCGCATATATCATAATTTTCAATTAAAGTCATGGTCGGGAAGACAGGATTCGAACCTGCGACCCCTTGGTCCCAAACCAAGTGCTCTACCAAGCTGAGCTACTTCCCGTATATAATGGCGCGCCCGAAAGGAGTCGAACCCATAACCTTCTGATCCGTAGTCAGACGCTCTATCCAATTGAGCTACGGGCGCATATTTACTAAACGATAATTATTGGTGCGGCCGAGAGGACTTGAACCTCCACGGGGTTGCCCCCACTAGGCCCTCAACCTAGCGCGTCTGCCATTCCGCCACGACCGCAAAAGCAGATTCTTATTATATCATTTATATTTTTTTAAATCAAGTGTTTTTTTAAGTGCGGGTGAAGGGAGTCGAACCCCCACGCCTTGCGGCGCCAGATCCTAAGTCTGGTGCGTCTGCCAATTCCGCCACACCCGCATAAACAAAAAATGGTGAGTCATGCAGGATTCGAACCTGCGACCCTCTGATTAAAAGTCAGATGCTCTACCAACTGAGCTAATGACTCACATGAAAATGGCTGGGCTAGAAGGATTCGAACCTTCGCATGACGGAATCAAAATCCGTTGCCTTACCGCTTGGCTATAGCCCAATGACCTTTTTTATTATTATCTTAAAATAACTTTATATACTAAAAAAATATGGCGGTCCGGACGGGACTCGAACCCGCGACCTCCTGCGTGACAGGCAGGCATTCTAACCAACTGAACTACCGGACCAAACTTCTATAAAAGTGACCCCTACGGGATTCGAACCCGTGTTACCGCCGTGAAAGGGCGGTGTCTTAACCGCTTGACCAAGGGGCCTTGATAGATTATATAAATGGCGGAGAAGGAGGGATTTGAACCCTCGCGCCGGTTACCCGACCTACACCCTTAGCAGGGGCGCCTCTTCAGCCTCTTGAGTACTTCCCCAAAATGGCTCCGCAGGTAGGATTCGAACCTACGACCGCTCGGTTAACAGCCGAGTGCTCTACCACTGAGCTACTGCGGAACAATATAAACCAAGTTCTTTCACAATTTATTTCCAAGAACTCTATTTTGTCTCAAATAACAAGCTGTTATCTTGTCGACTCTTTAGAGTATACACACTTTTCTAGGCAGAGTCAACAATTGTTTTTAAAATTCTTTCTTCCCTTTAAATTTCTCGTACTAAAGATAGCACTCCCTTACATTTCCCGCATACAAAACGATTAATGTTTACACGCCTTTTTCTCATATACTGTTGATGACAGACTTTACAACTGTATTCATATATTTTTGTCTTATGTCTTTTGTTATTAACAGCTAACGGTTTACAAAACCTTGGAGCACCCACTTTTTTTAATAGATGTTTAAAATCCGCATCTTTATGCTGATAGCCTTTCTTCTCTAAGTGTAAATGGTAATGACATAACTCATGTTTCACAATCCCAATCAACTCTTCCATCCCTTGCTCCTCATAATACTTCTTATTAATTTCTATGTTATGAGACGTAAGCAGATATCTCCCTCCCGTTGTGCGAAGACGCGGATTAAAATAGGCACGATGTTCAAATGTTTTTTGAAAATCGGAAAGTGAAATGGCTTCAACGAGTGTTTGAAGTTGTTCGTCATTCATACTTTTTTTCCTTTCAATCGTAACTTGACAACCTATTATAGCATATACTGGTGAAAAAATAGGAGACACCAAGGGGAGGAAACCCTATGATGCCTAAATGGTTTCAAAATCAAATGCGCAGAGCCTTTTTTGAGAAAGATTCTTCACAAATCAAAATGCTAAATCGATATTGGTTTCTGTATCAGAGAAATGACAGCCTTCGCTCATAGTTCTCCAATGATAAAGAAAACACCTTCACCCTGAAGATGTTTTCAAAAAAATTAACCTTGATCTTTTGGTTGCAGCATCGTTAGAGCCACCCGTTGTTTTTGAACATCAACTTGATCGACCCAAACCGTTACAACATCTCCAACCGCTACGATATCTAGAGGATGTTTAACAAAACGATTGCTTAGTTTCGAAATATGCACAAGCCCATCCTGCTTCACACCGATATCAATGAAGGCGCCAAAATCAACAACATTTCGTACCGTACCTTGTAACTCCATCCCCACTTGTAAATCTTCTATTTTCAACACATCCTGCTTCAAAAGCGGCTTCGCTAAATTATCACGTGGATCTCGTCCGGGTTTCATTAAGTCATCAATAATATCTTTTAACGTCATCTCGCCAACTTCTAACTCTTCTGCTAATAAGGTTAAATCTAAGTTTTTCAACGCCTCATTTAACGCTTCACTACCTAATTCTGCTGAAGTAAACCCTATTTTCTTTAACAACTTATTAACGGCACTATAATTCTCTGGGTGAATAGCAGTTTGATCGAGTGGTTCACTTCCATTCAAAATTCGCAAAAACCCGATACATTGTTCATACGTTTTCGCTCCGAGTCGAGGGATGTTTTTCAATTCTTTTCGGCTCGTAAACTTCCCTTCCTCTTCTCTTTTCTTAACAATGTTCTGAGCGACTGTTTTTGATAAACCTGCTACATATTGCAAGAGTGAAGGAGAAGCCGTATTAACATTCACGCCTACCTGATTCACAGCCGTTTCTACAACAAAAGAAAGCGACTCTGAAAGTTTTTTCTGTGAAACATCATGCTGGTATTGACCGACACCAACAGACTGCGGATCAATTTTCACCAATTCTGCAAGCGGGTCTTGAAGTCTTCTGCCAATCGAAACCGCACTTCTCTCTTCCACTTGGAGATTCGGGAATTCTTCACGAGCAATGTCAGATGCAGAATAAACGCTCGCCCCTGCCTCATTTACAATGATATAAGAAAGACTGCCTTCGACTTCTTTTAAAATATCTGCAATAAACTGTTCTGTTTCCCTTGAGGCCGTTCCATTTCCGATTGCAACAATTTCTACTGCAAATCTTTGCAAGATAGCTATTGTTTTTTCCCTTGCTTCTGCTCGCTTCGAAACAGGCGGATGTGGGTAAATGACACTAATCTCTAATACTTTCCCTGTTTCATCAATCACAGCTAACTTACAGCCTGTCCGATATGCAGGATCGACCGCTAATACAACCTTCCCCTTTAATGGCGGCTGCAATAATAAATTCCTTAAGTTTTCTGAGAAAATATGAATGGCTTGATCTTCCGCCTTCTCTGTTAATTCTTTACGAATTTCCCGTTCAACAGATGGCATAATAAGGCGTTTGAAACTATCCTCAATAGATTCCTTCAATATAGCAGCTGACTCTGTATGCGGTTTCGTAATTACGTTACGCTCAATGTATTGAATAATAGAATCCATTACAGGATGCACAGAGATTCGTAACACATCTTCTTTTTCACCACGATTAAGCGCTAATACGCGATGCGGGACAATTTTTTGGACGGGCTCTTCATATTCATAATACATCTCAAAAATTTTCTTTTCGTCTTTTTCTTCATTTTTCACAGTTGAAACGATTTTTCCTGTTTTAAAGATGGATGAACGAATCCATTTACGCAGCTCGGCATTATCAGAAATTTGTTCTGCAATGATATCCCTTGCTCCCGAAATCGCCTCTTCGACAGATCGCACTTCTTTTTCTCCTGAAAGAAACTCAACTGCCTTTTCTTCAACAGCTGGATTAGAATGACAAGCTAACAACCAATCAGCAAGCGGCTCTAATCCTTTTTCCTTAGCAACGGTTGCTTTTGTTCTTCTTTTTTGTTTATACGGACGATACACGTCCTCTACTTCTTGCAGCTTGCCCGCCTTTTCAATCTGCTGTTTTAACTCTGGCGTTAACTTTCCCTGCTCTTCAATTAAACGAATAACTTCTTCTTTTCGCTGATTTAAATTTTCTAAATAGTTCCACCGTTCCATGATTGAACGAATTTGCACTTCATCAAGTGCCCCCGTCATCTCTTTCCGATATCGAGCAATAAACGGAACCGTATTTCCCTCTTCAAGCATATGGATAACATTTTGCACTTGATGACTTTTCAAAGTTAATTCTACAGCTATTTGCTTCACTAATTCATTTTGTATCATCAATGTTCTTCCCCCAAGCTTTTACATTCTTATATACAGTCTAGCAAATATAGCCATACGTTGCGAACCTCACTATCTAGAAGAACATTTTATAAAGTGAAACTTCCATCAGTGGGGGCCTTACTGCCCGTTAAGAGTGGGATAAAGTAAAACGCGCACCGCTAATCCGCTCTCTCCTTATGAATGATTAGCTCAACCAATTCATTACGGGCATCGGCTCTATTTCCTAATCAAATGTTAATTGGCAAAAAAAAAACGACCCCAGTGTCGTTAACCGGAATCGCCTAGTCTTTATTTATAAAAAAGAACATATATAATAGCATCCTGCTATAGGAATTCATTTTTTCTCTAAAATTCTTTCAAACCTAAACTAATCTGTAAAGCTTCGTTTACTTTTTGCATCATTGTTTCATCGAGATACGTAATTTTGTCTGTCAAGCGTTGCTTATCAATCGTGCGAATTTGTTCTAAAAGAATAACGGAATCTCGCTCGAATCCATATTTTTTCGCATTAATCTCCACATGTGTTGGCAATTTTGCTTTTTGAATTTGAGCTGTAATGGCTGCCACAATCACTGTCGGACTAAAGCGATTTCCGATATCATTTTGAAGAATGAGTACCGGACGGGTTCCACCTTGTTCTGAGCCGACAACTGGAGAAAGATCTGCGAAGTATACGTCACCACGCTTAACAACAATCAATGGCTCAGCCTCCACTAGCTAATCGCTCGACAGCATGTTCAGCTTCATATTCTGGATATTCAGCCTGAAATGCTTCAGAAGCGATTGTTAAATTAATGGCCGCCATTTCAATATAGCCACGTTTCATTGATTCCCGAAATTCTTTCTTTTTACGAAGATACATAGTCGTGGCACGATAAATAAACTCACTGCGATTAACGTTTTCTTCACTCGCATACCCGTCTAACTCAGTTAATACATTTTGAGGTAATCGAATTATTATCTCTCTTGTTGCGCCGGATTCAGACACAAGCATACACCTCCACCATCACTACACACCATAGTCTATATACCTTTTCCATATTACCATTAAAATACCTATCTGCAAAGAGTATATTCCATCCTCTGTCTTATTATCAGCGAACCGCAATAAATATTATTCACATTTTTGTAATTTTTTACAAAATCAATCATTTAAGAGCGTATTACGGACATGTGATACTTGATGATTCTGCCTATATACACGCGGTACACGCGCCGCTATCATACACGTCACTTCATAATTAATCGTTTCTAATGTCGCGGCAATCTCATCTACCGAAATCGCTAACCCATCACTTTCACCAATTAACGTCACTTCTGTCCCAATGGGAAGTGGTTGAGACAACTTAATCATACACTGATCCATACAAATTCGGCCAACAATCGGCGCCTTTTCACCTGCAACAATTACATCCTGGCTATGCAGCTTACGAATCCACCCATCCGCATAACCAATAGGCAATGTAGCAACCCACTCTTCTTCTGCCGTCGTATAAGTAGCTCCATAGCTAACATGATCGCCTTTGTTCAACCGTTTCACATGTACGATTTTTGTTTTCAAGCTAAATGCTTCTTTCAACGTAAAAGGCAATAGCTGCTTAATATCTGGAGACGGACTTAACCCATACATACTAATCCCAAAACGTACAGCGTTAAACAAAGGGTCTGTAAATCGTAATGAAGCTGCACTATTTGCCGCATGAACAAGTTCAGGAAGCTTTCGTAAAGAAGATAACAACATTTTAAATGTATTTAGCTGCTGTTGATAATATGATAAATTTAATTCATCAGCTGTTGCAAAATGCGTAAAAACTCCAACAAATCTAAACCGAAGTTCGTTCGATAACCACTGTTCAAGAGCCTGCAATTCTTCCGGAGTACGTACACCGATTCGCCCCATACCGCTGTCACATTTAATATGCACATGAAGAACCTGTTTCTCCCCTACATACTGCTTCGCTTGCTCCAGCCACTCCTGGCTAAAAACCGTTAAAGAAATGTGCGCTTCTGCAGCCATACCGGCATCTTCCGGTCTAGATGCACCAAGCACAAGAATAGGAGCTGTAATTCCTTTGTTTCTGAGGGCAAGTGCCTCATCTAAAAAAGCGACAGCAAGAAAATTGGCCCCCGCTTTAAGTGCTGTATTTGCTACTTCATAATCACCATGTCCATATGCATTCGCCTTCACAACAGCAAACATCTTTACATCTTGCGGCAATATTTTTTTCATAGAAACAACATTTTCATAAATGTAATCTAAATTCACTTCCGCCCATGTATCGCGGTGAAACCCCTGCATACTCAAACTACGTAACCTTCTTTCATTATTTCTCCATTTATTTCATGCTTAACGGGCAGCAAGACCTCCTGCCCCAAGCTGGGACACAACTGTCCGACTTGTTCAACTACCCATAAGCGGGGTCCCCACTGATGGAAGTTTTCCTTTATTTTAAAACGGTTTAACAGAAAGGAAAAGAGCTATATGTCATATAGGCCATTTACAGGCAACAACGATGTCCAAAAAGATAGAGGCTGTCTCCATCAATAGGACAGCCTCTGTGTTTTCAAAATTCCACTCTATTTTACAGGCTCCACTCCAACTGTACGAGCTATCTCTACCATTTCATCTGGAGATAAGCTTTGTGAAGCAAGCGTATAGTTGACTCCTTCATACGTCCACGTCACCATATTATCGGCTAATGCACCTACTGTAAATCCTAAATCTACTGGATTTCCATTTACAGTTGTCGAAACGATTTTAGTTTGGACCACTTCAGCCTTCTCTTGAATTAATGTAAAGCTGTTCTTTTCCCCTTCATACGTCAAAACAACCCGTTCTCCATTTTCTGTATCAATTCGTTGTTCGTCAGTTAAACTCATACCTTGCATTTCCGCTGGATATTTAACAGAGAAATTTTGATCTTTTACTTCAGCCATCACTTCTACCTCAAGCTGAGCACTTGTCATATTTTTCTGCATATCAAACGCATCTTTATCAAACGTTGTATCGAATTTCACCTTGGAGAACTCCACTGTAACTAACACATTTTTATCTGGATCCATCACTTTTACACTAACTGGAGATAAATCCTTTTTATTCAATGTAATTTCTTGAACAGGCAACATTTTACTATTTTGATAGCGCGTTTTTGTTTCAAACACATATTGGTTATCTACTTCTTTAAACGTCGCACTTTTATCCTCCGTAATATCTTTTACAAGTGACTCGTATAAATACGCTTGGCTGCTATTCTCAGGCCATTCACTTTGAAACTTAAAGCTCTTATTTAACGCAGGCGTTAAAACATATACTCCCTCATTATTCCTTAAAATCATTTGACTTTGTTCTTTCTCTTGGTTCTTCAAATTCACTCGATAGAAAGAAGGATTCTTATGCCAAATTTCCACGTTATATACTTGCGGATCGGTCCCCATCTGTAACGTCATCTTCGCATTTGCTTTGTAGCCTTTCATTTCTTCAACCTTTTCATTTAAAGCTGTCACAACATCAGCTTGTGATTTCTGACCACAGGCACTGAGAGCCAACAACAGCATAACCCCAGCCAAAAGAATCCCCATTTTCTTCATCTTTTCAACCCCTTTTGTCATTTAAACATAAAAGAGAGAGGAAAAGGCAGGACCTTAAGACTTAGCGTTTATCTTGATGCATCTCCCACCTGAAGTCCGCTTCGCTTTACCCAACCTTGTCTCTCTCTATCGCAATAGAAGTATATGAGACAACCTCAGCAAATATGATTCGAAAAGCGGAAGCTGCTTGGGCAAGCACATACAGCAATTTGAATGAAACTAACAAGCGGCCTGTGCCTGTTAGGAGCCATTATCCTCTGCACAACAAACTAAATGTTGAAGCTCGATCAGCAGGAAAACAGCGCTTCTGTTAAGGTTCTTCTACTTCTTCAATGACGACTTGAGCAACGGCATATTCTTTGCTGTGACTAATGGATAAATGGACTCCTTTGGATATTGGCGCAGTAATGCAGGGTTTCCCTGCTTCATCGACCATAATTTCAATATCAAGAAAAGACAAGTGCTTCCCTATTCCTGTTCCATTTGCTTTTGAAAAAGCTTCCTTAGCCGCAAAGCGCCCTGCAATATATTCAATTTGCCGCGTTCCCTTCAGCTGCTCATACCGGCTTTGTTCATTAGCTGTTAAAATTCGTTCGAAAAAACGTGGTTGACGCTCTATAATCTGCTTCATTCTTTGAATTTCTGTAATATCAATCCCTATTCCCTTTATCATCTAAACAACCCCTTCTATAATAGACGTAACATTCATAAAATGAGTACAACCATTTCAATCTTCCAAAAGGAGAATCTATGTTTATAAGAACTGAAAGCTTTCAACAGTATGTACGTTGTTTCCCTGCTGTTACCTCCTACATTTTCTTTATGATGATTGTATTCGTACTAACCTTATTTCCATCGTTTCTTGGAAATATCATTCATTACGGAACAGGTGTTAACTTGTACATTGCAGATGGTCAATGGTGGCGACTCCTTACCCCAACTTTTTTACATTACTCGTTTACCCATATATTGTTTAATGGGTTTTCCCTAGCCATCTTTGGTCCAGCACTTGAAAAAATTCTGGGTTCTATAAAGTTTGCTCTTTTTTTTCTAGTAACAGGGATTATCGCCAATATTGCTACCTTTTTCTTAACACCACTTACCTTCATTCATACCGGAGCAAGCGGAGCGATCTTTGGCATTCTCGGATTTTTCCTCTATATGGCTCGTTTTCGAAAGCATCACTTATCTAAAAATGAAATTCATACGATTTATACGCTAACAGGCATCGCTGTTATTATGACATTTATCCAACCTAATATAAACATTGTCGCTCATATCGGCGGCTTACTTGCAGGTGTCATTCTCGCTCCACTATTTTGGCGTAAATAAAAGAAGCTAACTGTTTAGTAGC
Organism: Peribacillus sp. Hz7; assembly: GCF_042136355.1. NCBI lineage: Bacteria > Bacillati > Bacillota > Bacilli > Caryophanales > Bacillaceae > Peribacillus > Peribacillus sp. Hz7. The sequence goes on along the minus strand of NZ_JBHHJV010000028.1, from coordinate 26,656 downwards.
TTCTTTTATTCTTGGCTATGTGAACGAAAGTGGTTTGTTTTGCTGTTATTTCGTACGACCATTCGTTAAAAACCATGTTTGCACCGCGTCAAAATCCTTGGCTTCTACGTCCCTTACTTCTCCCTCTCGAAAAGCAATTCCTGATTTGATTAAAGCAGAAATAGAAGAGAGTTGCTTTCGTTGCTGCGCCCAGCTTGTTTTTGATTCAATCGATTGAATTTTACTTTTATGAAACAAAAGCGTTTGTTTGGATAACCCTCGGCTTCTCATCAACAGTTGATGATTCGTAATATTCCAACCAGTCGCTTTATATTGTAAAAAAGCCCAACCAATGCTAATTGGCAATAAAACAAAAGAAACATATCCCCAAGGGCGGAAAAAATAAATAAAAACGATTATGACAGGAATGAAGAAAATGGCCCGTCGAAACATATAGCGCGGAAGTGCACGTGCCGGTAATGGCTTCACTTCTACATCTGCTACATAATCTGGCAGACATTGTTCTAAATATTTTTGTAAATGTTTCTTTTTTACAAGCGGAAAAAGCATAACCTTTAGACTATCTTTATCCGCTTCTGACCCTCCTGCGTACTCCAAATAAACCGTTGCATAACCTAAAGGCTGTCTTACCACATTTTCGATAATTCGAATCCCTTGTACTTTTTTCAACGGAATCGTCAGCTGTCTTTTCTCAAGTAAACCTCTTGAAAGAATTAACTCATCTTCCTTTTTCTCGACCGTAAACCGAGCATATTTCAACATCATCCCGATTGTCGCAAGCATGTATACAATAAGCACTGCGACGAAAATGAAAACGGTCAATAAAAAGGTACCAAGCGCTAATACATCCTCATACTCCCCAACAAACCGCTCAAATGGGATCATTTCATCAAACTGCGAAACAAAAGCAGCCACCCCAGATAGCACAACTCCAACAGCCCCAGAAGTAGCAGCCATCAAGAAAAGCTCTGGAAATTGCAGTCTAAACGTCACAGCAGACTCTTGCTTAATAACAGGTTCCGCGACTAAATCGATTTCTGGCTGTTCTCCCAGCATTTTATTTCTTTTCGCTTCTGCTAATCGTTCATTTAATCGTTCAGCTTCTTCTTTACGAATGGCCGATAACACCGCTTCTGCTTGAGCACCGCCGGCGGTTTCGATACTAATTTTCACAAGCCCGCACAGCCTCTGAATAATCCCTTCTGATACATCAATACTATGTATTCGTTCAAAGCGAATATAACGTTTTTTTCGGACAAATACACCCGATTCAATCCTTAATTCACCATCTTCAATACGATAGGTAAATCGAAACCATTCAATAATAGCTGTCACAATAACAAATAAACAAATACTACCTAAGATGGCCAATTGAATCGTCCCCGCTAATCCATCCTTATCCCCTCCAAAGACAACAACAATGATAATCGGAACAAGCATATCCTTAATGGCCTTTATCACATTCAACAACATAGCAATCGGATGCAATCGTTTCGATTCAGACATCTTCTTCCTCCACACTTGCCATTTTCGAAATATATTGCCTCAATTCATCCGCCTCCTGTAAATCAAGAGCCGGAATCGTATGTACAGTCGCTGCAGTTGATACTTCCACTGACGCTAAATCATATTTACGTAAAAAAGGACCTTGGTTCGTTTCTACATGCTGAACACGAATCATCGGTACAAGCGTCCGCTTAATGACAAAAATCCCTCTTTGAATTTCAATTTCTGTCTCTCGCACTTCATAACGAAAACGGCGCCACTTAATTAAAGGTAATAGGTAGATCCCTAAGTATGGCTGAATGACCGATAATACAATTAGCCCCCCAATAATCCAAGGTGTCCAATCAAATATAATGGTTAACACAAGTACAGCAATCGTAATAATCCACGTAATCAAACATTCCAAAAGACCAATGATGCGCCATACCTTTAACGCCCTCGTTGATATTTGGTTCTGCAGCTCCATGAATTCACTCCTTCCCATGAGAAAAATCCTATTTTCACACTACTCCCCTTCAGTATACTATATCTATTTGTTCACTTCTTTTTCTTTTATTTTTACTTCACCATACTTTTAAGCAAAGTGATGGAGCCTGGAGCTAAACACTAAAACGATTTAAGAATGTTATACTTTCTTGTACTTTTCCAAAAAACTTTACTTCTTCCACAAAAAAACGGCCTTTCCTCGATTGAATTATCGAGAAAAGGCCGTAAACTTGATTTATTCTTTTGTTATAAGCTTTTGTTCAGGCTTATTATTAATGGCTTTGTTTTTCACGTCTTTGGCTCGAGCTACGGTTGCCATGACCATTCGATTTACGGTTATTTGAACGTTTAGCACCGAAATCTTTTCTGCCAGATGAGCTGCGTCCGTTACGGTTTCTATTATTAGAGCTGCCGCCACGGTTGCGATCGCGACGCATTGGAAGCGGAGCTTCATCTGTTAATTTAACAGGTGTTTGATCAGGCTCTTTCGTTAATGTTTTCAACATTGCAGCTACTAAATCAACAGCCGTATGCTTTTGCATTAACTCTTCTGCTTGAGCAAGGTATAATGAAAGATCTTCATTTTCAATTGTGTTCTGGATTTTTTCTGTAACAGCTTTTTGCTGTCCTTCTAACGCTTCTGTTAAAGTTGGTGTTTTCATTTTTACCATACGTTTTTTCGTCGTATGTTCAACAGCTTGTAATTGACCTCTTTCTCTCGGAGTAACAAATGTAATCGCTACACCATGTTTACCTGCACGTCCAGTACGTCCAATACGGTGAACGTAGCTTTCTGGATCTTGAGGAATATCGAAATTATACACGTGAGTCACACCTGAGATATCTAAACCACGTGCTGCTACGTCTGTTGCAACAAGTACATCAATGTTGCCTTCTTTAAATTTCTTTAATACAGATAGACGCTTCGCTTGACTTAAATCACCGTGAATTCCTTCAGCCATATAGCCGCGGATATTTAAAGCAGATGACAGTTCATCTACACGACGTTTTGTACGACCAAATACAATCGCAAGCTCTGGTGTTTGAATATCAAGAAGACGTGCTAACGTATCGAACTTTTCATTTTCTCTTAAATCGATATAGTATTGCTCAATACGATCAACCGTCATTTCTTTTGCTTTTACGCGTACAAGCGTTGGGTTTTGCATGAATGTTTCTGCAATCTTACGAATTGGGTCAGGCATTGTTGCTGAGAATAACAATGTTTGTCTCTCTTCTGGAACAGTAGACAAAATAGACTCAATATCTTCAATGAATCCCATGTTTAACATTTCATCTGCTTCATCAAGTACCACTGTGTGTACATTGCCTAAACGGATGTTTTTACGTTTAATATGGTCAAGTAAACGACCTGGTGTACCAACAATAATATGTGGTTTTTTCTTTAAAGCACGGATTTGACGATCGATATCTTGACCACCATATACCGCTAGTACACGCGCTCGTTTTCCGTAGCCAAGTTTGAAGAGTTCTTCAGAAACTTGAATCGCAAGTTCACGTGTTGGAGCAATGACAATTCCTTGTACATTCTCGTCATTTATATCGATATTTTCCATTAACGGAATACCAAATGCTGCTGTTTTACCTGTTCCAGTTTGGGCTTGACCAATAATATCTTTCCCTTCAAGCGCTAACGGAATCGTTTGAGCTTGAATCGGACTCGCTTCCTCAAATCCCATTTTTTCAATTGATTTCATAGACGTTCTATCTAATCCTAATTCGCTAAACAATGTCAATGTGTTCGTGCTCCTTTTAATATCATTAAATTTATCTGTGCATGTTGCAATGGTTCTTGTTCAAATTACAACAAATGTGACGGAGGTTGTACTTTACCTCGTATAAAGAAAATTCACCAATTGGCTCATCTTCAGGCAGATAGATGCGTAGTTGCACTTATCCTATTCCCCTAAAATCGGCAGTTGTTTCAAGATCATTTCTACGCTGACGATATATACCATAATAGTATAAAAAAGGAGCTGTAATCACCTAAACAACTACCTTATTAGTTCGGCTGAACTCAATATATGGATTTAACAAATAACATACATCAGCCTTCTCTTACTGTGCTGGATGCAATAGCAAATACACATTACTATGTTTGTAAACATAGGCGCATTTTATTACTCGTATATATAGCCAAGATGAAATTCAAATTGGAAAAGTTAAAGTAGCATAATCGGTGATTGAACCGAACATTTAGGTGAGGGCTGCTGCACCTTACTTTTTCATGCAGCCGATGGAGCTGCCTATCTAACTTGACGAGAGCCAAGATTCTATACAAAAAACAGGCACGGTGCGTTGAGGAAATGCAGAAGTGGATAAGCGTATAGCTTACTTCCCTATGAGCAACTAAAGCCGCCATCTTAGGCAGCTTTTATTTATAATCAAGACGCTCGGCCTATTTAATCTAAAAGTACATAGTCCTTCAAAATCAAAATCATGAAATCGTTCATGTTCATGACAAAACTTGAATAACTTGAACTGACTTAACAACATAAAACAATGAATACGTTATTAAGGCGTTTAAACCCATACTATATATTATCATTTTACAACCACTATTGCAATAAAGGATATCCAATTACCAATCTCACTTAAAATGCTCGCTCCATTTAATCATATTGTTTCCCAAAACCCTAACATTATATAATACGGCTTAAACATTAAAATGAACAAAATTATGTATAGCTTTTAAAAACAGCCTGTTAAATGGTAAAATATATCTAGATTAATCACACTTCAAAATAAAACAGAGGAATAACCATGAAACTATATACACTTAAACTCCCAGAATGTGAAGAAATTCACCATACCTTACAAACTTTAGAGAGAAATGTAATCATCCTAACTGAACAAGAGGCATTAGCAACTATACAAAACCAGAACCATAATCAAATGCTCTTTATCTTACCTTTATATTATTCAAAAGAATCGATATATTTACTGAAAATCATCGAGCTTATCGACAAGTATGAAATACCAATATTATTTGTTTATAAACGCACAAAAAGAATGAAAGATCCCTACGCACTTCCGAAAAAAACAATCTACGAGACCATTCAAATTCCCGCTGACCTAATAGAAGTAAAATTAAAATTAAAGTCTTTACAAAATATTTGCATACAATTATATACAGCAAAAGTAAAAGAGCAGGAGCTCGAAAACATTCGCAGCCGAATAAGAGCGGATTTAACTCTAGCTAAACATATCCAACAACTTGTCTTGCCTCCACCTATTTCAGAAACAGACATAGAAATTCAAGGGATTTTCCAACCATCTAGTGAGATATCTGGTGATTTATTCTTTTGGATGCATATAGACGAGGGAGAGTACGGACTTATTATGATTGACGTTTCCGGAAAAGGTGTGTATGCGGCTCTTATTAGTATGGCCATACGTTCCTTAATGCCTGGCTTAATCAAGCGCGTAAAAGATCCGTTTAAAATAACAAAAGAGTTACATGAACATATGGGAAGATTGTTTCAAAAGTTAGACGAGGAGACATATAAATCCACCTATTTCACTGCATTTATTGCATATATCAATACAAAAGAACGCCAATTTCAATATGTCAACAGCGGCCATCCACCAGCTATTATTTATTGTCCACACACAGAGAATACACACATATTAGCAACCAATTCTATTCCTATTGGACTGAATGCGCATTTAGACATCGAAAAACATTCATTTTATTACGAACCCGGCAGTCGTTTCATTGTCTATACGGACGGTTTAATTGAATCACCTAATCACCCAAATATTTTGCGTTTTGATACGCTTCAAAAGGAATTTAAAGAAAAGATTCATCAAGACACATCCACCCTCCTGCACGAAATGTTAGTTTCACGAATGAGGCACTCCGAAATCAATGATGATATTTGTTTAATCGCAGGTACCCTTTATTAAAAAGTTTTCCTCCAATCTCTTTAAAAACCTCAAATAAACAAAAATCGGTTTACCCATGCGAGTAAACCGGCTTTTGTTTATTTTTGTAATGCCTGAACAACTTCTTCTAAACGCATACCTCTTGATGCTTTTACAAGAATAAGATCATTAGCTTGCGTATGTCTTTTTAACTCTTCAATTAATTGCTGCTTATCTTGAAAAGAAAATACACGATTCTCCTCAAATGTTTCACGCGCGCCTATGGCAATATGTTCAGCAAGAGGACCATAAGTAAATACTTCATCAATTTCATCTTTTGAAATACGTTGACCAATTTTTAAATGAAAATCCTGCTCTTGTAAACCTAATTCCAACATATCACCCAGCACAAGAATTTTTCGATCAAATCCGGACAGCCCTTCAATTAATTCAATCGCTGCTTTCATTGATGTAGGACTAGCATTATAAGCATCATTAATGACCTTTTCTCCTTTAGCCCCTTCAACTATTTCCATTCGCATATTCGTTAATCGAATCGAAGCTAGCCCTTCTTCTATTTTTACTTGATCCACCTTCAATTCCTTAGCTGCTAGCATAGCGGCTAAAGCATTCATCACATTATGATTCCCAAGAACCGGAATTTCATAAGAACCGACTAATGTACCCGCGACCTTATAAGCTGTACTATCATTTCGTTGTTCAATTGAAGTTACATACAAATCATTCTCACTAGAACGACCGAAAGATTGGATACGAAAATCTTTATCTCGATTTTGGATTTGCTCTGACAACAAAGGTTCATCTCCGTAATAAATAAATGTTCCTTCATCAGCGAGACCCTCGATAATTTCTAGCTTTGCACGAGCAATTTCTTCTCTTGATCCTAAATCTAACAAATGAGATTCCCCAATATTTGTAATAATTGCAACATCAGGGCGAGCTAGCTTCGAAAGAAACTCAATTTCCCCTCGATTACTCATCCCCATTTCTAAAATGGCTACTTCTGTATCCTCTGTCATCGACAAAATCGTTAGCGGTAATCCTAAATGATTATTAAAATTCCCACTTGTTTTATGTACCTTATAAGTCGTCGCTAAAAGAGCAGCGGTCATATCCTTTGTTGTCGTTTTTCCATTGCTTCCTGTAACGCCAATTACTTTCACATTCAACTGTCCACGATAAGCTCTTGCTAGTTCTTGTAATGCCACTTCTGTATCCTCTACGATAATAAGGGGGAGGTCCTTCGGTGGATTCGGGACATTTTGCTGCCATAAAGAAGCAGCAGCTCCTTGTTGAATTGCTTTCTCGACATACTTATGACCGTCGACTTGCTCTCCAAGCAGTGGAACAAACAAGTTATTCTGCTCTACTTTCCGGGAATCAATCGATACGCCAGCAACCTGAACAGACTCCCATTCCGCAATTACATTTAGGCCACCTACCATCTCATGAATCTGCTTTAACGTGCGATTTATCATATTTTTCGTTCCTCCTATAGGCTGTTTCATTATAAAACAAAGCAGAAGCCTATACATTCTAGCGCTTCTGCCTACATCCTACCTCATCTAATTAACAAATAAATAACAATAGTTATACTGTATATTTAATTTTTTGTTTCTCTTCATAACGTTCTTGCGCAAGTTGGACGAGCTTTTCAATTAAAACTGGATATTCCACCCCTGTATGCTTCCATAATAACGGGAACATACTAAATGGCGTAAAACCAGGCATTGTATTTACTTCATTAATATAGAAGTCCCCTTCTTTTGTTAAAAAGAAATCAGCACGAACCAACCCTGAACAATCTAACGATTTAAACGCTGTAATGGCCATTTTAGATAATTCTGCGTACTGCACTTCTGTTACATCACCTGGAATAACCATTGTTGACTTACCATCTGTATATTTTGCTGTATAATCATAGAAGTCTTTTCCTGAAATAATTTCTCCTGCAACCGAGCAAGCAGGATAATCATTTCCAAGCACACCAATTTCAATCTCGCGTGCTGTAACGCCTTCTTCGATAATAATTTTTCGGTCAAACTGAAACGCCTCTACGAACGCCTTCTCCAATTCCTCACGGTTAGAACACTTACTGATTCCAACACTTGAGCCTAAATTCGCCGGTTTTACGAAATTAGGATAGCCGAGTTCTGCTTCTACTTGGTTATAGACTTCTTCTCGATTCGCTTCCCATTCAGAACGAATTAACCATGTATACTTAACTTGCGGCAAGCCCGCTTGCGCAAAAATATTTTTCATAATAACTTTATCCATACCTGCCGATGACGCTAAAACACCATTACCTACATATGGTAAGTTTAATAATTCAAACATCCCTTGAACTGTACCATCTTCACCATTTGGTCCGTGCAATAGCGGGAATAAAACATCATAGCCATCTTCATTTGTTTCATTCGCTTTTTGCAAAGAAAGCGGAGCTACTTGACTTCCATTTGGAAATGCTAATTCTTCAACGTTTTCAACTGGTGCTGTCAATTGCGGCCCTTTCACCCAAGCTCCTTCTTTTGTTATGTAAATCGGATATATATCAAATTTCTCCAAATCAAGTGCTTTAATAACCGCCATTGCCGTTTGTAAGGAAACCTCATGTTCTGCAGATTTTCCACCATAAAGCAAGCCGAGTTTAGTTTTCATTTATGTGACCTCCATTATTCTTTTGACCATTATTTATTGTATCATTTCTCAACAAAAACGAACAAAGTTTTATTAAATAGAGTGCGTTACATAAATTTGTTAATTATCACTATTGTGTAACATACATATTTATCGAATGACATTCATTGCATTCTATGTCACCACACAACTAATTATATGTGAAACTTCATTCGGCAACGAAATTTATCCTACACTAAAAGAACACTAAGCCCCCGCTGATGAAAGTTTTACTTTATCATTTATTTAATACAATCGACCATTCCTTCGTTTTCCATAAAAAAGTAATATAAGCATCAGGTTCTTGCTTCTGCAGCTCATAGTAATAATCCAGCATGTCATCCATATTCGTGAAATCCCCTACTACCCATATTGGAATCTCCATTTTCACTCTCGTTTCAATAGCATGTTTAAGAGAAAAAACAACCCCTTCAGAGAGCATAGCAGACAACTCCTCAAGCATTTCCACTGGTATAATAGGTAAATCTCGTTTTTTCCTCAAACCAAACCACGTTCTATCTGTTTTTAATCCTTCAAGCTTTAAAGAAATAAGACTGCCTAACATTTTATAATACATAGGTAATGAACGATAATAAATTTTACTAAACCATCCATCGTCCTGTGATAAGTAAACAAACTGATTATGTAATTTGGAAAAGAACGGCTGTTTTAAATGATGCTTCATATGCCCAAGATAGAGCAGCTCAGCCAACTCCATTCCGCTCAATTCATCTAAACTATCCTCTTCTTGAAAGTCAATCCAACAAAACTCACCATACGTTCTCACATCTTGTTTAATAAATTTCGCTACACCTTCACTCGGTACATAATCTAAAGCAACATTTAAATTAAATTGTGTATCACCATAATCATGTTTTAACAACAAAAGATGTTGCAATGGCTTTTCTAAAGAATTAACAAACTCCCAAAAGCTCATCCCATTTGAAATCACAAAACGTTCAGAAGCTTGCACATGCATATATAAGATTTCCCTAATCTCATGCTTCATAACCCACTTCCCTCCGACCTTTCCGTGGAATTAGAGCGTTCATTTTATCAATTTTCTTACTTCTTCACAATCGCACGATATTCCGCTAACCTTGTACATTCATTTAAAGTCATACTATCATACCACTAAAGTGGAATAAACCCTTAGAGGCAGAACAAAGTTCATTCCATTTGGGAAATATCACTATATAATGGTTAAAATAAGGGATTACAGGAGTATTTTATACATAAACAGTGTAAAATTAGACACTAAAACATAGTGACAATTTGCTCATTCACAAAAAAGAAACACCATTCCAAAAGATAGGACGGTGTTTTTTTAGAATTTCTTAATCTCTCCAGGCGTTTATACCACCACTAACATTCTCAATTTGTTCGAAACCTAATTTTTTAAGTGTTTTTGCCGCACTTATACTTCTCATTCCACTATGACAAATGATAACTACCGGCTTCTTTTTATCCAACTCATTCACTCTTTGCTTTAATAAGTGAAGGGGGATGTTATTAAATTGCGGTATATGACGATCGTCATATTCAATTTCAGAACGAACGTCAATATACTGTTTTTTTACCTTTAACGATAAATTATTCGCTAAATCTTCTGTTGTAATACTCTTAACCCCTTTTGCTGGTAAAACCTTAGACAAAGCAAACACGGCTATTGTTAAAAACATGAGCAACGTGACCCAAGACATCTATTCTCCCCCGTTATATACCGACTTATGTATTTATATTTTTATCTTAGTAACCTTCCTTCTTTTTTGTCAAACAAGTCTTCTCTGTAAAGATATAGCTATAAAAAAATCCAGAGCAGCTTCACCGCTCTGGATTTTATATCATTATGACGCTTGCTTCACTTGTTCATCTGCTGCTGAAGGGTTAAATTGCCCTTCCCATTTAGAAATAACAATTGCTGCTAACGAATTTCCGATTACGTTTACAACTGTACGTCCCATATCTAGAATACGGTCAATACCCGCAATAAACGCTAAACCTTCAACTGGGATTCCAACAGTTCCAAGTGTTGCTAATAATACAACAAATGATACGCCTGGAACTCCAGCAATTCCTTTCGATGTAACCATTAACACAAGCATTAACGTAAATTGATCCACAATACTCATATCAATACCATACATTTGCGCAATAAACATAGCTGCTAATGCTTGATATAATGTTGACCCATCGAGGTTAAATGAGTAACCTGTTGGAATAACGAAAGAAGCAATATGCTTCGGACATCCCGTTTTCTCCATTTTTTCCATTATCTTAGGAAGAACGGCTTCAGAGCTTGCTGTTGAGAACGCTAAGATTAATTCTTCTTTTAAGATTTTAATCAGTTTAAAAATACTAAAGCCAGCTAATTTTGCGATAAGCCCTAATACAACTAGAACAAAGAAAATCATCGTTCCATATACAGAAAGAGCTAACTTCCCTAAAGGAATCAGGGAGGCCAAACCAAACTTAGACACTGTTACCCCAATTAATGCAAATACACCGAATGGAGCAAATTTCATAATCATATTCGTAACATAGAACATCGCCTCTGCTACTCCGTTGAAGAATTGCAGAACCGGCTTTCCTTTATCTCCAATAGCTGCAATTCCAAGCCCTAGCATAAGCGAGAAGAAAATAATCGCAAGCATGTCGCCCTCAACGATTGCTTTAATTGGATTAGTCGGGACAATATTGACGATCGTCTCAATAAAACCCGTTTCTTCCTTATGCTCTGCTGTATCGACATAACTCGAAATGTCAGTTTGTTCTAATTTATCCATATTAACACCAGCACCAGGCTGAAGAACATTCGCTGCTATAATTCCAACGATAATCGCAATCGTGGTAACGATTTCAAAGTAAAGAATCGCTTTACCACCAATTTTACCTACAGATTTCAAATCACCGACACCTGCAACAGCAACAACAATACTTGCCACAACAATCGGTATAACAATCATTTTAATCAGACGTAGAAAGATATCTCCAATTGGCTGCAAATATTCTTGAGCAGTTGTATTACCATAAAAAATAGCCCCTACAACCACACCAATCAGTAAACCAATGAAAATCTGACTAGCTAAACTTAATTTGAATTTTTTCATACATCCCTCACCTTTCGTAATAGTTTTTACAAAAAAACAGTTGTTTCGGTAAAGGAAACAAAATTGTTGATAAAAAGAAAACGCTTTCTGCAGCTGGAAACAGTTTTCCTTTTACCAAAAAAAGACACAAGCGGTGTCTTTATCATATAGATTCACATATTGTTTCCTTTAAGTCGCTTACGAGGTTAGCTGTCGGGTTAGGATTTGGAAACAAATTGCCCTTTCATTTCTGAATTCACCCCTAGCAGAAAGTTCTGCAAATTTGGGTCCCCCGCTCTAAAAAGATTAAGCGAAATAACTTCCCCACTTGAAATATTATATTAAAATTGATAATCTGTAAATATTTTTTATAGCCATATATTTATTTTTTCTGGATGAAGGCCATTTTATTCTGGATTTAACCGCTTTCTATCTATGTTATTTATTTTTAAATTATTCCCCAAATACTATCTTTAAATTATCTGAAAATAATAACTTTTCTAAATTATCCCTATTTTAGAAAATAAAAAAGATCTTCATATTTGAAGACCTTTTAATAAATAAAGACTATTTCTCCAACAACCCGACCAAGAAATAACGCCACTTCTCACGAGTTGAAAACGTGTTATACGCATCTAAGTTTACCTTTTCTGCTTGAATAGGAGTAATAAACGTTGAGTGATTTTTCGGAATTTCCCTTGGTGTAATAAGCACCGTCTCTCCCTCTGCTGGACCAGAAGCAATCTCAAGCTTTTGATTCGCTCTTAATCCCGCTGTAACATATTGTTTATTCACATATCCATTGTTTGTTAACTTAAATACAAAGAGGTTGTCCTTTCCATACACCGTTTTCTCCGGAATCGTCGGAACATCTACCGCTTCATTTGTAACGACCGTCATATCTACCTTTGAACCGAGGGCTAGCGACGATATTCCTTCTTCATCTGCTTCCATTACGACTTGAAACGGAAACATCGATTTTTGATTAAGAGAAGGTTCTGACGCTGGATAGTTTTCCACACGTCCAACTGTACCATTAATCCCTTTCTCTAAACGCGGAGATGTAATTTTAACTGGCATCCCAACTGCTGTTTTGTGTAACTGCGACTCCGAAAGAACACCTTTTACAGCTTGTTGAGTAGAGGCAATAGTCACCACTGGATTGTTAAGTGATTGATTAATCTGTTTCACAACCCCATCCACTTCTGCATCAATCGTAAGCGGCCCGCTGAGTTCATTCATCGCTGTTAATTGTGAATCCAGCCTTGTCTTTCTCTCTTCTAATTTACTTTTTTCTAATTCTTGTTTATAAATTTCTTGTTCAAGTGTGCTAATAATTAAATCAGAAGAAGCATTGCGATCCAAGCTTACACCATCTTGCACAATTTCCGAAACCGTTGAAGCAGTAGGAACTTGCGTTTTGTAATCCGTTAACTTCTTAATATATGCCTCTATTTCCGTTATCGCACCAGTTATCTCGGTAATTTCCCGCTCAACTTCCCCTTTATTTTTCTCTAAATCCTTTACTTCATACTCGAATAAAGGTGTACCCGCCGTTACCTCTTCCCCCTCTTTTACAAGAAATCGTTGAAACTCTTTACCTGATTCATCAAAGTATACTTCATATTCCTCAGCAGGGATTGTAACTCCCTTCGTCTCAAACGTTTCCGTTACGGTTGCGGCCTTGACTTTTGTCCAATCTTCCACAAAAATCGAACGCGATACTTTACTGTCCTCTTTTGTAATTAAATAGAGGTTCGTTGCCAGTAACGCACCTGAAACCACTACAGCTGAAAGTACTTTCCATCGTTTCATCTTTCTTCATCCCCTCAAACAAATACGCTCACTTTTACATAGGCCAATAATGCATTCAAAAGCCAAATTGCTATATAGCTTACAACAATAACCGCCAGCAAGGCATATGTATTTCGCTCCGTCATTTTTTTCAGATAATAATACTGTATGGCAATCACAAGCACTTGAAAAATTGTAATTTCACTAAACAAATGAATAACATATTCTTGTGAAACTAGATACTGACTGATTACTCCTAAAGAGAAAGGATTTGCATCATGATTAATATCCATATAAACAAAAAAAGGAAGGAGAAGTACTTTTTCTAACAATTGCACAATAAATATAATCATTTGGACAATTAAAATTTTTAAATACGCAATATCTGTTAAAGCCCATACAAATAGAGCAATGAGGAACAAATAAATCGTTGGATAAAGAAGTCCTGCTACAGCATTTCCTGCTAGAATAAGCAGCTTGCCCATTTCAAATTCACTTTCACCTACCCTAACGAGCTCTTTCGAAAACGACTCTGAGCCAATTCCAAGAAATCCATATAAGCAAAAAAGAAGAAGACTAGCGACATATAGAATTACAATATTTCTTCCGATATGTGTCACTGCTTCTGCATTTTGCAACTTATATCGACTTCTTTCTGGCGTAAACAAACCTTTCATTAATCTTACCTGGTAAATCATTATCTGTTCCCCCATGTGTTTGGAATATTCTTCTCTATTCTACTTCAAATTTCACCCAAAGGGCAGAATAAACCATTAAAAAACTAACTCTTTTCACCTATAACAAATACTACATTCACTATATCCTGTACAATAGAGTTATGATTGTGAACCCTAACCTGCAATGTATGAATAGTGTACACCCAATAAATAATTGGATAACCACCTAAAGGCTATTTTCTCCCCTTTAGCAATTCACTAGTGTTCCTGTTAGAATAAAATAAATACTATTTTGTTTTATCCCACACTTAACGGGCAGTAAGACCCCCACCCCAAGCTTATGGGACAACAAAGAAAATAGGTGGGGGACAACTGCCCGCAAAGGTCCAATTGGTAAAATACAGCGAAACTTACCTTTGTGGTTTTCAAACCAATCAGGTTCATACGGTCACTTGATTGAAAGCGAAGCTTGAAATCTTAGTGACCGTAGAACGTGACTAACCATCAGTGGGGATGAAGAAAAACCCCCACTGATGGAAGTTTCACTTTATATGAAGGGAGAGGTACACCCTGCAATCCTATATCAATCAACTGGATGGGGTCTTCCCCTCAGTTTGTTCGCTTGATTGTCCCGATCAATGTGGTCTGCTGCTTCATAAGAAAGACGGGAAAATCATTAAAGTCGAGGGAGATTCTACCCATCCGGTTACTAAAGGGAATATTTGTAATAAAGTTCGAAACATGACAGCTCGCATATATGATTCCAAGCGTCTATCACAACCATTAAAGCGGATTGGTGCAAAAGGAGAAGGAAAATTTGTTCCAATCGGTTGGGAAGAAGCTATTGATACTATCACTTCCAAATGGAAAACCTTGATTAATCAATATGGACCCGAAAGCATTTTGCCCTACAGTTTTTATGGAAATATGGGAAATCTTAGTGCGGAAGGCATGGATCGGCGCTTCTTTCACAAACTCGGCGCTAGCAGGCTTGAGCGCTCCATTTGTAACGCAGCTGGTGCAACTGGCTACAGCTATACAATGGGGGGTTCTTTTGGCGTTGACCCCGAAGAAACTATTGAGACAGAGCTTTTTATCATGTGGGGAATCAATGCTGTAAGTACAAATATGCATCAAGTGACAATTGCCCAGCAAGCTAGAAAAAACGGCGCAAAAGTTGTGGTTATTGATGTGCATAAAAATCAGACTGGAAAATGGGCCGATTGGTTTATTCCAATTCTGCCTGGTACAGATAGCGCCCTTGCCCTCGGCCTCATGCATATTTTATATGCTGAGAATCTAATCAATCAGTCCTTTCTGGATGAATATACGGTGGGCTCTGCGGAACTACGCGAGCATGTCCGCCAATATGACCCGGATACTGTCTCAGCCATTACCGGCGTTTCCATTGATGATCTTTATACATTAGCTCGTATGTACGGCAGCACCACTCCATCATTCATTCGAATTGGTAACGGCTTGCAGCATCATGATAACGGCGGAATGGCTGTACGAACGATTGCCTGTCTCCCTGCTCTTACCGGTCAGTGGGTCGTAAAGGGCGGCGGTGCTACGAAAGGAAACTCCGGTTATCTGGCATTTAACACGAATGCCCTGCAGCGGCCTGACTTATTACAAAATAAGAAAACACGTGTCGTTAATATGAACCAAATTGGACAGGCCCTCTTAACAAAAGAAAAACCTATTCGCTCTTTATTTGTTTACAATTCCAACCCGGTCCTTGTGGCCCCCAATGCGAATAAGGTTCAGCAAGGGTTGATGCGCGAAGATTTATTTACCGTTGTCCATGATTTATTTTTAACCGAAACAGCCATGTATGCTGACCTAGTCCTGCCAGCTGCTTCGTCTTATGAAACGGAAGACTTCTATACTTCATACTGGCACAATTACGTACAATTACAAAAGCCAGTAATGGAAACATACGGTGAGTCAAAATCCAATGTCGAGTTATTCAAACTGTTAGCCGCTAACATGGGCTTTGAGGACGCAGCTTTTCAAGATTCAGAGGAAGATATGATTCGTCAAGCATTAGATTTTCCTGATAACCCTTATCTAGAGGGAATTACCTATGAATCTCTTTCAGAAAATCAATTTGTTAAAGCTAAGATGCGCCCGCTCTTCCCAGGTAATCTGCGAACACCTAGCGGCAAAATTGAACTCTATTCTGAACAAATGAAACAGCATGGATACGAACCACTGCCAACGTATACGCCCATTGTTAAAGACTCTGATTTGCCATTTTTATTCATACCGGCGCCAAATCATAATTTCTTGAATTCTACTTTTTCCAATAACGATAAACATATCTCAATGGAAAGGGAACCAAAACTGCATATGAACATAGCAGATGCTCTTAAACTAGGAATCGATACCGACGATATGGTCCGTATCTGGAACGAGCGCGGTGAATGTATCTTAAAAGCGGCTCCCGGTGATAATGTCCTAGCTGGCGTCCTTGTCAGCCAAGGCTTATGGAAGAACACCCCTGATAAGAAGCAGCACATCAATGCCCTTACTCCAGATCGACTTGCTGATATGGGGAACGGCGCCGTCTTCTTCTCCGGCCGAGTCAATCTTGAAAAAGTGTTATAGTTTCCGAAAAATAATTCATTTATTGAATAAAAGTCCGATTTCAACATCAATCGGACTTTTTCTTATCCCTTATTGTTATTCAGTTGTGTCAGTCAAATTAAGCGGATTTTAAAAGCGTAAAAAATTAAACAGAGAAAATCGGAGACCTTCTCTTTAATTTTTGGGATTAAGGTGATTTAAAAATTCACAATCTCTTCTCTCAAAAACTGACTAAAGGCCGCAACTTCGTTTGTTTCTACTTTTGTTAATATATATGTAGCTGATGCAGGCGGACTAATTCGATTACTTTTTACTTCTAGCAATTTACCCATACTTATTTCTTCCTTCACCATCGAACGAGGCAAATAAGAAATACCAAGTCCTTGTTCGATAAATTTCTTTGTGATTTCTACCTGATTAACTGCCATTGTTCGAACATTTGGATAAAATCGCTTAATATCACGTAACAGGTCATTCCAATAGGCAGGATGATTATGCGTAATTAACCGATACGTATGTAATCCCGCCTTTTCATCCAAACTTACATCATTAGGCCCCACTAATATAACCGGTTCTTCATGAATCATCTGGCACTGAATATTCGTCTGTATAGGTTTAACTCTTGTTAATCCTATATCTGCTCTTCCTGCACTCACTTCTTCACCGATTTCATACGATTTCAATACATTGATTAACACTTCTATATCAGGATACTGATCCATAAAACTGCGTAATAAGAAAGGCAATACCGATGAGGCAATTTGCGGTGCCGTTGCAATACTTAATTTACGCTTATAGCCTTGTTTCCACGCTTCGAATTCGTCTAATCCCTTTTCATATTCAGCAAGGATCTCCCTTGCATACGGAAGAAAATGATGCCCTGCTGCTGTTAACGCAACATGTTTACCGACTCTTTCAAACAACTGACTATTTAACTGTTCTTCTAATCTTTTTATATGTTTTGTAATCGCAGGCTGCGTTACAAACAATTCTTCTGACGCTTGACGAAAGTTTTCATACTGCGCGGCTATTATAAACGTTTTAATCCATTTAATATCCATAACGACTCCCTATTATAATAACATTTCGTTATTATTTTTTTGCTTTTTCGTTAATTTTTATTATATATCGTATCAAGTATAATTCCATTAAACCAACTATTTCATGATAGGAGCGAGTGAAAATGGAAAAAATACAAGCAACAAACGATCATTGGAATGCCAATCTATACGATATTAAACATGCCTTCATATCTCAGTACGGGAATCATTTATTCGAATTATTAGCTCCCAAAAAAGGAGAAAGAATTCTAGATCTTGGCTGTGGCACAGGCGACTTAGCTAACAAACTATCAAAATCAGAATGCGAGATTATAGGGGTGGACCAATCTCCTAACATGATTCAACAAGCAAAAGAGAAATATCCGCATATTGATTTTAGCGTACAAGATGCCACAAACTTAAGCTATCAGAACGAATTTGATGCGGTATTTTCTAACGCTGTCCTTCACTGGATAAAAGAGCCAAGTGCTGCGCTTCATTGTATTTTCCATAGCTTAAAACAAGGTGGAAGATTTGTAGCAGAGTTTGGTGGAAAAGGTAATGTACAAACGATTACAAATGAAATCATGAAGCAATTCGCAAGCTTAGGAATGACAAAACAAGCTGAGAAGTTTCCGTGGTATTATCCAAGCATCGGTGAATACTCAGCTTTAATGGAGGAGATTGGATTTAGAGTTACCTTTGCACAGCATATCGACCGACCAACTCCTTTGGACGGCGAGAATGGATTAAGGAATTGGATTGAAATGTTTGGCGGTACAATGTTCGAAGGGATAACGAAGGAAACAAAGGAAATAATCATAACGAAGGTCGAACAACATCTAAAAGAACATTTATATATAGACGGTCAATGGGTAGCAGATTATAAACGAATTCGGGTGATTGGAGTAAAAGAATAACAAACTCAAAATACACTTTAGACTAGCAGGGAGAGAGCTCTTCCATCCTCCCTGCTCCACTTAAGACCTATTCATGCTCTTGTGATTGTATACTTTCTTAAGTACAAGGCTATGCTAAACCGTAGGCTCACACGAAGTGAATCAACAAGCCACAGTATCATACGACATAGCCGAGTACAAGAAAAGACAAAACCTAATAAGATTTCGTCTTCAATATCTTCATCTTAGAACAGAGCTTGCTACCAATTAGCTTCCATTCTTATCATGATTAAACACTTGGTCAATCGCATCGACAAACGAATCATCTTTCACTCTTACATAGCGCTTTGCCATATTTAAATCTTTATGTCCAGCTAATTTTGAAACGGTAAGCACATCCACTCCATTATCAATCAACCTTTGGCAAAATGTATGGCGCAATTTATGTGGATGTACATTATATTTTTTCAAAAGATACTGCACAGAACGCGGTGTCATCCTTTGATTATAACTTGAGATGAATAAAGGCTCTGCTTGTTCTTTTAATGAATCGAGATAATTTTTTAAATGCGCTTGAGCTGCATCTGTTAGCGGTACTGTTCGATCAATCTTTCTCTTCGCATTCCGCACCTGGATATACCACTTATTACTCTCTACCACAATGTCTTCGCAGTCTAAATCACATAATTCTGAAACACGAATACCGGTATGTAACAACAGATAGACAATTGTAATATTGCGTAAATTCCCTTCTGCTACCACCATTTTTAATAAAGCCGCTTGTTCCTCATCACTTAAAGAATCGGGAGCTTCTTGCTTTGCTTCATTTACTCTCCGCTCCACAGACAGCATTACCTGAGGTTTACCAAGGTATTTAAAAAAAACAGATAAGGCCATATAATGTTTTTCAATAGTGCCTGAACTTTTCTTAGAATTTTCTAAAAAGTCGAGATATATTTGTATATGTTCTGTCTCTACTGACTCTACTTTCATTTTACTATACTCATAAAATTGCGAAAGAACACCCGTATATGTTTTAATTGTATTCTCCGATTTACCTTGACTACGCAGCCATTCAGCAAACGAGAGTATCACTGCTTCTTTAGTAGAATCCATCGCTAATCCCCCAATGGCAAATACAGAATTAGCATTATTTTAACATACATTTTTCTAGAAGGCGAAAATACCGTTGGTTGAAGTGTATCCTTCCAAAGAAAGATACACTTCACCTATTCCATAATCGCCTTATACTGTCCATTGAATGTATAGCTTGAATCTGTATTTCTCACGGCCTCTAGTACTCGTTCTGTGAACACTTCCTCTACTTTCGAATCATATCCTAAGTAGCGGCATAACCTAATATTATTATTCCCTTCTTGTGCAAGTTGTACTTGACTCTCAATTTTTTTCATGAGCACTCCAGTAAATAATAAGTAAGGTATGAGAAAAATAGACCGATTTTTCAACAGCGTCAGTTCGACAAGCATATCTTCAAACTTCGGTTCTGCTGCTACCAAATAACATATTCTAACATCCTCTATATGAGAGTGCTTCTTGACCAACTCTCCAATGGATTCTAAATCCTTTACAACATCCGGATCTGAACTTCCTCTTCCAATTAACACAATCACAGAAGAATCCGGATACCTCTCATTTTGTTCCAACACTCTTTCCACTACACTTTCAGCCATTTTCTCATGCACACCAATCGGTTTACCATAAGTCACTTGAACCCCAGGATGCTGCTGAGATACCTTTTCTAGCTCAAGTGGAATATCGTATTTTGCATGTACCGCTGTCAGCAGTAAAAGAGGTACGACAGCTATATGTGTGGCTCCCTGTTGGACACAAGATGAAAATCCTTCTTCAATAGAAGGAGAGGCAAGCTCAAGAAAACACACTTCTTGAATCTCTGCCTCCACATGTTTCTGACAACGGGAGAGAAAGGCAATCGCTTCCTCACAAGCTTTTTTGACCCTGCTTCCGTGACATACATATAGCACTGCCTGTTTCATTTACAACGCCTCGCTGATTGGTGATAAAGTTTGGATATTCTCCTTGAACCACTTTAATTTTTCTCTGTAGCGTACGACTTCACCGATAATAATCATGCTCGGATTTTCAATTTGTTCTTCACGGACAATATCTACAATAGTCGCAAGCGTTCCCGTCACCGTTTTTTGAATATCCGTTGTCCCCCAATGAACAAGAGCAATTGGGGTATCTTCACTCTTTCCATATTTCAAAAGCTGTTCTCGAATATAAGGAAGATTGCTTACTCCCATATAAATCGCTAATGTATCAATTCCCTTAGCTAAACTTTCCCACTTTTCATTTTCTTGTCTATCATTTTTATGATGACCCGTAACAAAGGCTACACTTGAACTGACATCCCTATGCGTAACAGGAATACCGGCATAAGCGGAAGCAGCGATGCCAGAAGTGATTCCCGGGACAATTTCAAATGGAATATTCTCCTTTACAAGCTCTTCTGCTTCTTCTCCACCTCGACCAAAAACGAAAGGATCGCCACCTTTTAATCTCGTCACAATCTTTCCGCTTTTCGCATAACGAATTAAAAAATGATGAATTGTTTCTTGTGTCATTGCGTGATGGTCTGGCTGCTTACCGCAATAAATAAGTTCTGCGCCTGTTTTTGCATAAGAAAGCAGTTCCTTATTGACAAGGCGATCGTATAAAATAACATCCGCCTGCTGTATACATTTGATTGCTTTTAATGTAATCAATTCTGGATCACCAGGCCCTGCACCTACTAAATATACTTTCGCCATGTTTGTGTTCCCCTTATTCATTGATGATAGTTCCCTTATTTTTACATACACCCTAAAAAGAGCGCTCTTTTTATATTAAACCTTTTTCTGTCAAAATATTTGTTAATTGTTCAACACATTCGTCAATTGTGTAATGTTCTGTATCTAGTACAATTTCAGGGTTTTCTGGCTCCTCATACGGTGCACTAATACCTGTAAAGTTTTTAATTTCTTCATTACGCGCTTTTTTATAAAGTCCCTTTGGATCTCGCTTCTCACACGCTTCAACGGAACACTTAATGTACACTTCTAAAAACTCATTTTCTTCCACTAATTCCCGAACAAGATCACGATCAGCACGATATGGAGAAATAAATGCCGTTAAAACAATTTGGCCGCTCTCCACGAACAGCTTCGAAACTTCACCAATTCGTCTAATGTTTTCTTTACGATCATCCTCATTGAATCCTAAATCTTTATTCAAACCATGACGAACGTTATCACCATCTAGCACAAATGCTTGGTTTCCTCGTTCAAATAATGTTCTTGCAAACGCATTTGCTACAGATGATTTTCCAGATGCAGACAATCCTGTAAACCAAAGAATAAAACTTTGATGCTTATTTTGTTTTCTTCTTTCATCCTTAGAAATAGATGCTTCATGCCAAACGATATTTGTACTCAATTGAATTACCCCTTCCTTATCGGTCCTATTATAAAAAATTATTATTTTGTATAAAAACGTCATTTCAAAAAAACTTTCAGCTATGTTGAAAAGTAGCTCTGGTTTCATGAAACCAGAGCTAGAATGAGCTAACAATCATTTTATTGAAAAGATTGTTTAACCGAACTCCTTATGAAAGAACTTCTTGTTTAAGCCCGTTAATTAATACTTCAACGACTTCAGGTCGGCTAAATGTACTTGGTGGAACTTCTCCATTGCGAAGCATTTGTCTAACCTTCGTTCCAGACAAAATAATATGTGATGAGCTATCATGCGGACATGTTTTCGTTGTCGCCATTCCTTCACATTTACTGCAATAGAAGCTGTGCTCGAACTTCATTGGTTTAATACCTAGCTCTTGTTCCTCAAATTGATCAAATAGCTTCTGAGCATCATATGTTCCATAGTAATCGCCAACACCTGCATGATCGCGACCTACGATAAAATGCGTACAACCGTAGTTTTTACGAACAAGCGCATGGAAAATTGCTTCTCTTGGACCTGCATATCTCATTGCTGCAGGAAATACACCTAATTGAACACGACTTTCAGGATAATAGTTTGATAGAAGCACCTCATAGCTTTCCATTCGAATAGCTGCAGAAATATCATCTGATTTTGTTTCACCAACTAAAGGATTTAAAAATAAACCATCAACTGTTTCTAAAGCTGCTTTTTGAATGTATTCATGTGCTCTGTGAACTGGATTTCTCGTTTGGAAACCAACAATTGTTTTCCAGCCTTTGTCCTTGAAAATTTCTCTTGTTTCGATTGGGTCGAATGTATATTCTGCAAATGTTTTTTCCGGTCTTTTCACTAATGTAATTTTACCGCCAACATATAATTCAGGGCGCTCATGTAACTTTTTAACACCCGGATGCTCTAAATCTGTTGTGCCATACACTAATAGTGCTTCTCTTTCTTTATCCGGCTCATAAATATCTTCTACTTGAATCAAGCCGTATACTTCGCCTTGATAGCTAAGTTTAGCCGTTTCTCCGATCTGTAACTCGCTTGCCACTTCTTTTGAAACCGGCAACGTAATCGGAATGCTCCAAACTGTTCCAGAAGCTAATCGCATATTCTCTACAACATTCTCATAATCAGCCTTCGAGAAGAAACCATCAATTGGGCTGTACCCGCCAATTCCAATCAATTCAAGATCACTTAAAGCAATTGCATCGATTTCTATTTCTCTATCAATTCCTTGAAGAGATGTTTCTGGATGATACGCTTGGATTAATATTCCTCCATGTGGTTGTAAACTCATAATTTTTATCCTCCTAATTATATAATTATACTCGGTTTTAAGGTTAAATTCCTCCGCCTTCTTCATGTATCGCTTGCTCTTCTTCTCGCATTGCTTTCATTAAGCTAATCGCTACCAATGTACCTACCATAACGCTTAGCAGCACAATAACGGAATACAAATCGCTTTCTAAAAAGAGCTTAACTAAAAAATAAGAAATAGCCAATGAAAATATAGGGGAAACAACCCAAATTCTAACAATTTTCTTCACAATATGCTTATGAAAAAGCGCTTTACCATTTTTCGCTACCCCAAGACCAATAATAGCTGAGGAAGTGACTTGAGTAAGCGGGACAGGTAAGCCGAAGATGGAGCTAATACCAACTAGAACCGCACCTGTTCCAGAAATCAAAATACCCTCTGGTTTTGAGAATTTCGTAATTTTCTTTCCGTTTGTTTCCAAAACCCTTTTCCCAAGGAAAATGGCTCCGATGGCTACAAACGCTCCGCCAATCCATATTCCTTTTGTCACAGAGATCATCCCCGCACCTACAAGCGGGCCTACTGCGTTAGCCACATTGTTCATACCAGCCGAGAAAGCTTCGAGGAAACCGGCAAGAATTAAAATAATCGTTAACCAAGGGCGATCTTGTAAATAGCCTTTTTGCTGAGCGATACATAGCAATTTACCAAATAACCAAGCCGCGCCGAAGGCTACGATTGGCACCAGCACCCAAAACATCATAATCACTAACAGCGATTTAACAAACAGTACTTGGTAAGCAATCCCAACCCCTACAACGGCGCCAACCGTTACTTCACTCGTTGATAAAGGAATACCAAGAAGATTGGCAAAAAACAACGAGCTTGTAGCAGATACTAAAATAATGACGACAATCTTGACATTGATTATATCTTGCGGAACAATCCCGGAGCTAATCGTTTTTACGACTTCTCCACCGCCTAATACTGCTCCTGCAAGAACGCCAAGCGCACAAATCAGTAAAGCATAGCGTGCTTTTGAGACTGCACCTGCCCCATAAGCAACCCCCATCGAGGCTGCAGCCCCGCTGGCTCCAATATTCATTGCAAAAAATAAACTAATGGCTATTGCTATATATTCAAGCATATAGCGAATCCTTTATCCGTGTAATCCACATTCTGTTTTCCCTTGCCCTTGCCATCTACCAGAACGCAGGTCATCTGCATTAAACGCTGGTGCAGTGCAATGGGAACAACCTATGCTTGGGTATCCTTGATCATGAAGAGGATTGTAAGGCAAATCATTCTTATGAACATAGCGCCATACATCTTTCCACGTCCAATGAATAAGCGGACAAATTTTCACCGATTCAAACTTATCATCGCGATTAATATATTGAACATGCTTTCTTGTTTCAGATTGTTCGCGGCGTAAGCCTGAGATCCAAGCCTTAGAATCTGATAACACTTCATTCAGGGGAACCAACTTCCGTATTTGACAACACTGATTAGGATTGCTCTCCCACAATTTATCTCCAAATTCCGAAGCCTGCTCCTCTAGTGTTAACTTCGGCTTTTTCATAACAATATTTAAACTTGGGTACTTCTCCTTTACACGTTCAATTGTTTCGTATGTTTCTTTAAAATGAACATCTGTATCTAGAAACACAATCGTCGCATTCGGCTTTACTTTAGAAATCAAATCTACTAAAACAATACCTTCAATTCCGAAACTACAAGCATAGACAATCTCTTCTCCATACTGTTCGTAGCTCCATTTCAAGACGTTCAACGCCGCCTTATATGTTTCATCAAGTTCAAATTCGATAGTTGGCTCCTGCCAATTTTCATATGTTAACATCTGATCACGTCCTTTTTATTTAAACGAAAGAGGTGCTTTAACAAAAAGACATAATTCTCCCTATATCTCTAATACCCTTGTTAAAACACCTCCAGTTGTCTAGACAGCATTGTTTATATTGAATTATCCGCTTGAATGATGTTCCTATTTTGTTTAATGCACATCATTCAATGTTTTTCATAAATAAACTTGATTTAGAAAACTAAAGAAGCTTTCTCGATTGAAAGACTGGTTTTGTAACCTTATCTTCCAAACTGAATGTATCAGCACCTTATATACACAGGTTGCTTCACTTCATAGGACTAGTATTCTATCCCTTCATCTCTCTAAATAAGTTATATATTGTATTAAATAAGAAATGTTATTTATGTTCAAATATTATCATATATTTCAAATAAGTCAACTAGGTTTTAACAGGTTAATTGTTAAAAATACATAATATTAAAAAAACTATTGACTCCCCGCGAATGAATTGTTATATTACTAGTAATTCAATCGGTATTATATTTTTTTCAGAGGAAGAAAATGCCCACCAGTCATCTGGAGGCCTTTACTGACAACACTGTTCGCGGTGTATGTAGTAAAGGCTTTTTTTATCGCCTGATCAAAATAAAGCGGTGCTGAACAAATCATTAACTATATAGCTAACCAGTCATCTGGAGGCCTTTACGACAACACAATTCAATGTGTATGGTAAAGGCCTTTTTTATAGGGGAAATATACATGCCATTATTCTTAAATGCGCTAAAAATACAATTAGTCACTTTATAATATTTTAAGCTTTCACTTTATTAAACGATTAGTCCAAACAGCTGGATGCGGAAAGTTTCCCATAAATCTCCCTGCAGATTGTTATGCAGCAAAACCATTGTGGTAAACCGTTAACACACTTGTGGAAACATTTACCCTTTCCTCTGTAACCAAGCATATCGGGCTGATCGGTACAGTATCAACTACATTTAACAGACCTTTCCATTCCGCTCGTAAACTCATTTCCCTCGACCATTTAAGCAACGGTCGAGCAGCGTCCTCCCTGTTATCGGAAGAACAGAAGAAGATGATGATGTTGCTCTCTTATCAACTATGGTTATTGTTGACTTATCAGGCCGCCCTCTGCCTAAACCAGACCAAACAAATGAAAAAAAAGAGCTGATTCCAAGTTATTAAACTTTTTTGTGAAGGAAGACATCAAGTAAATTTATCAATGAAAACAAGTCATTTATTAACGGCATAGAAAAAAAGACCAGCAAGTTTGCTGGTCTTTCCCTCTTCTATTTTGCTTGGCGACGTCCTACTCTCACAGGGGGAAACCCCCAACTACCATCGGCGCTGAAGAGCTTAACTTCCGTGTTCGGAATGGGAACGGGTGTGACCTCTTCGCTATCGTCACCAAACAATATA
>NZ_JBHHJV010000027.1:0-39180 GCF_042136355.1 Peribacillus sp. Hz7 | reverse complement strand
AAATAAAGCAAAAACCTTCCAAACTAAGTTCAGAGGGTTATTTGAGTTGTGCATTTTTAGTATAGCATGAAGTTATTTTTAATTTAAAAGATTTTTATTGACAAACTATTAGCTGGTTTAGTTCTACTTTGTCTCCGGATTCTGTTGTCACATTTCCAAACTTGATATCTGCGTTATTAATCATACCAAACGTTTTTTGCGGGGCTGACATTGCCTCACCAATTTGAGAAATAACCGCTTCTTGCTCTTTTGTTAAAACGTGGGCTTTATATCGATAAGAATCCCATAAATCTTCTTCAAAATATTCTAACCCTTTCACTTCTGCTATGTAGCTCTTTAATGTAGATTCTTCCAAACTTAACAAAAAGGGCATAAAAAATGAAGTGGCCTGACTAATTTTTCTCCCTAATTGGCCCGCACGATCCAGCAAAGCTTGCGATTCGCTATTTCTTGTATCTAAATCCGTTTGCAGCATCGCATAAACATATAATTTATTGTATGCACTCCCAAGCTCTTCACTTGCATGAAGGTATTCATATAAATCCTTAGCATTATGAATCGCTCCATCATACGCTTTAAGCGGATCAATGTTCTTTGATACTCGTTCAAAATCCGCTTCCCATTGTTCCTGGCTTTCATAAATATCCGCTAAATTCCACTTTTCTTCTTCTTTTACTTCTTCACGTGTTTTAAACGTTTGCATAGCATCACTCCCTTTCTTATTCTTCTCTTTATTATAAGCGAACCACGGAAAAAAACTGCATGAAAAGCACCAGCATGGAAGTCATACTGGTGTTTAAACAATTTAAAATTTACTTGCTACTTGCGCTACTTTTTCTAAACCATCTGCAATGATTTCTTGAGAGCGATCTGGATATTGATTGTGCCCTTCAATCACGACTGTTTCTGGACTAGAAATGCCCCAGAAGTTAAGCATTACTTTTACATAATTAACGGCCATCTCTACAGAATTCATTTCTGGAGTAGAATAGTCAGAACCACGTGCATTTAATAAGACAACTTTCTTATCACCCGCTAATCCTACTGGACCTTCTGGGGTATATTTAAATGTTTTCCCTGATTGTGCGAGATAAGAAATATAAGTAATAAGCGGTGCTGGCACGGTAAAATTCCATAAAGGAAAAGCAAACACTACTTTTTCTGCTGCTAAAAATTGATTTAAGTATTGTTCCACTACATCCGCTGCTTTTGCTTCTTCCGCTGTTAATTCTAAGCCTTGGCTGCGTTTATATCCGCCCGAAATCGCAGTATGTCCAAAATAAGGAAGATTAAGGGCAAAAAGATCTAACTCTGTAATATCTTCATTTGGGTTCGCTTCTTTAAATGTGCTAACAAATGTTTCATACATTTTTGTACTAATTGCTTGATCCGCTGGACGGTCATTTGCTTTAATTAATAATACTTTAGACATATCCTGTTCCTCCACCTGCTGTATTTACCTAAAAAGCATATGTTGTCAATCCAAATATAACCGCTTAAAATACCTTGGTTTAAATACAATTACATTCTAGATATACATTTAAAATTACTACAAGCGATTTGTCTTTATAGTATCCATAACATTTCATTATGTTAGAAGCGAAATCGCTTTATTAATTTTCCTCTATTCTCATTTTGCATAGCATGCAAAAAAACCCTTTTTCTAAAAAAGGGTTTTTTGTCGTATTTGTATATTAGTGTGATTGTGTAATTTAATCTTCTAATTTTGTAATCCAATTTAACGGATCTGCTACTTTACCGTTTTGGATTCCTGTTAATGTATCATATAATTTTTGGGATAATTCGCCTGTTTCACCGTTGTTGATGACCATTTGTTCCTCTTTCCAATAAAATTCACCAATTGGAGAAATAACAGCAGCTGTTCCTGTTCCAAACGCTTCTTCTAATTGACCTGCTTTATACGCATCGTAAACTTCTTGCATCGAAATACGACGCTCTGTTACTGGAACATTCCAATATTGCAATAATTCAATAATTGAAGCACGAGTAATCCCTTGAAGAATGCTGCCATTAAGAGCCGGTGTAACAACTTCACCGTTGATTTTGAAGAATACGTTCATACTACCTACTTCTTCAACATATTTCTTCTCTACACCGTCTAACCAAAGAACTTGTGAGTACCCTGACTTTTCAGATATTTCCTGTGCTTTTAAGCTAGAAGCGTAGTTACCGCCTGTTTTAGCTTCACCTGTTCCACCTCTAACAGTACGGGCAAAGTCTGTTTCCACCGCGATTTTAACTGGTTTAATTCCTTCTTTATAATAAGAACCTACTGGTGACATAATAATAATAAATTGATAACGATCCGATGGTGATACACCTAAGTATGGTTCTGTTGCAATAATAAATGGACGGATATATAAAGATGTACCTTCTTCTTGTGGAATCCAATCACGATCGACACGAATTAACTCTTTTAATGCTTTTAAAGCGAACTCTACATCTATCTCTGGAATACATAAACGTTCGTTTGATCTATTTAAGCGTTCAAAGTTCTTTTCTGGACGGAATAAAAGAACTTCTTCCTCTTCTGTCAAATAAGCTTTTAATCCTTCGAAAACAGATTGTCCATAGTGAAAAATCATTGCCGATGGCTCTAATGTGAGCGGTTGATAAGGAACGATTCTTGGATCATGCCATCCTTGTCCTTGCATATAATCCATAATAAACATATGATCAGTAAAATTTTTACCAAATTGAAGTTGATCCGCTTGCGGCTTTTCCTTTTTTGTTGTGCTAAGCGTGATTGCCAATTCTTGTTCCTTCATTACCAAGACCCCTTGTTGATTTAATTTACTAGACTTTTAATTAAAATCTGTATTAATTATTTTACTCCTTCCATGAAGTAAAGTTCAACCCTTATATCACAAAATTTTCGGAAAATTTTTATTTTCAATTTATAAATAGACTGAGAAAATATAAGAAAATTCACTTGTTATATAATATACATTTAGTTATAGTAGTACAGGTTTATTGTTATATAACACATGGAATAACTATAGTTTTTTTTAAAAAAATCACCTGTAACATCATTTTATAATAGCTTTTTAGTAACACAGATGGCATAATAATTTGGGTGAAGTTGATTGTACTATATCAATAGGGATTTGTTTCACAAATTTACAAATGATTGAATTTGAAAGAACAACAAGGGGGTACAAGATGGGTTACAATAATCCACAAGAAATGGCGAATATCGCCGTAAAAACAGGGGTAAAGAAAGTTTCAATGCCACTTTTAAGCATTCTCATTTTAGGTTTTTTAGGTGGCGCTTACATTTCATTAGGATACTTATTCCATATTCGCGTCGTTGCTGATTTACCGCATGAATGGGGTACACTGAATGCTTTAATCGGAGGCGCAGTCTTCCCGCTAGGCTTAATTCTTACAATCATCGCTGGTGGTGAATTATTAACGGGAAATATGATGGCTGTTCCAATGGCCGCACTCGCTAAGAAAGTTACAGTTAAACAACTGACAATCAACTGGACATTAATTACCATCACCAACTTTATTGGTGCTGTTTTTGTTGCCTATTTTTTCGGACATCTACTTGGATTAACAGGATCAGGCGTCTACTTAGAAAAAACGATTTATACAGCAACAGCTAAGGTGGAAGATAGTTTTTGGATGGCTTTTATCTCAGCCGTTGGTTGTAACTGGCTTGTTGGATTAGGGGTGTGGATTACTTATAGTGCAGAAGATACTGCTGGAAAAATTATGGGTATGATTTTCCCAATTGTCGCATTCGTAGCTATCGGTTTTCAACACGTTGTGGCCAATATGTTTATCATTCCAGCTGCAATTTTTGCAGGAGCCTTAACGTGGACGGACTACTTCAGTAATTTCGTACCGGTATTTTTAGGAAACGCAGTTGGAGGCGGCATTTTAGTAGCCGGTTTATTCTTCGGAGCTTATATCCATTCTAATAAGAAGAAAACAGAAGAAAAAGAAAGAGAAGATGTCCCTTACTTAAAAAAAACATCTTAAGCTTATATTAAAACCAAAGCCTCTATCATAACGATAGAGGCTTTGGTTTGGCATTCACTTGTATGATGATATGTACACATACAACTTATTTTACTATTCTTCTGCAAAAACGGATAAGCCGTTTCCAAAAACTCCTTTTCACCGGCTTTATGTTTACACTTTTCTGTTTTTTTTCTATATAAATATTATCTCGATCAATGGCGAACTCTTCTGCAAAAACTAACCCCAGGTCAGAGTTATGATCTTTATTTAACACAATTTTATAGCGAATATTGTGAGTCGTTGCCAATTTCACATATTTAATAAGATGAGTATAATTCATATGACCATTTAAAAATACGCACGCTTTCGGATGTTGTTTGAATAATGGAAGAAGTTCTGTGTATACTTCTTTTTCTAGCACTTGTGCTTGAGTAAGCACCACAATAACGCGCTCTCGTAATGAACTAAGATATTTTCGTCTTTCTGCTGGATTAATTTCCTTCTTTCCATACATCCCCTGCTCTAAATAATCCTCAATATTAGCTTTTGCCATATTCTCCACCCCCCATTGTTTACTTCAATGTATGAAATCATCCATAAAGTGTGTTTCCTAAAAACATATCCTGCTTTTATACCTATTTTAGCTTCTATTTGTCATCCAGATTCTTTACGATGCATAAAATAAAAGGATTCGCCAATTTAGAAGGATGGGAAAGAGATATGAAGAAATTACTCGTAGTGCTATTATTTTTCGTTTCTTGTTTTGTTTTTTACAGTCCGCCTGCCGGTGCCGCTTCAAAGCAATTGATTATCATTAATAAAACTACTAATCAATTAGCCTACTATGAGAATAATAAACTCACCAAAATTTTTCTCGTTGCGACTGGTAAAAAACCTTCGTACACCCCCGAAGGAAAGTTTAAGATTGTCAACAAAATTGTCAACAGACCGTACTACAAAGAAAACATTAGAGGCGGTGACCCAAGAAATCCTTTAGGGAACAGATGGCTTGGCATTAATGCAAGAAACACGCCGGGTACTACCTATGCCATTCATGGCAATAATAACGCCAGTTCTATTGGTAAATATGTAAGTGCTGGCTGCGTTCGCATGTACAATGAAGATGTAAAGTGGCTTTATTCAAAAGTAAAAGTAGGTACGCCTGTTATTATTACAAGCTCGTCTAAATCATTTAAAGCTATTGCCGCTGCTAATGGCTTTAAAGTGACAGGGACCGAAACAATGCCAGTTGGAACAGTCGATACAGTACTGAAAAAAGGAAGTCAAGGTCCTCAAGTTGTTGCGCTACAAAAGAAACTAACCTCACTTGGCTATTCAACAAAAGGAACAGACGGTATATTTGGTTCGAATACGGAAACGGCCGTTAAAAAGTTTCAAAAGGATAACAACTTAACCGCGGATGGGGTCGTCGGTTCGCAAACGCGAAAAGCATTAAACTTGAATTAACGCTTTTGTTACTAATCCCTTCAACAAATATGTTATAATTCACCTAGAAATGGTAAATTCTATGCTGTATCTTAATTCTTTTTTATGGAGGTCTTATACATGTACGATGAACTTCTTGTTGGCATTATTAAGGGAGTTTTTGTTGTTGGATCTGTTGCTATGTTCGTTATGCTCGGCTTTATTAAAGGCCGTCAGTCTTAATCCTCATCTCACAACCAAGAATAATGCATCAGGATTAGCCCATCCATGCGTATGTACCTTCATGACAATCTTATCATAACTTCGTATAAAGCTCCTTCAAGTAAGGAGCTTTTTTTCTTTGTTAAAAAGAGCCTATCACTCAACTTTTTTAACAAAGAAAAAAGCATGCACACATTGTCATGCTTTCACTCATCTCTTGTTTTTTCCAATACTTGATCAATATCGTATATATGAAACGTATGAAGTTGATTTGCAACCGATTCCGTCTCTATATCTACTGTCGCTAACAATAATTGATCGATATCGATTATTCTCAAATCAAATCTCTCCCCTTTAATTTATGTTCTATTACACAATACGAGATCATGATTAAACAATGTGGGGGTAACTTCTATAATGTAATAATTGTTATTTACTTGTTACAGATTTGAAACGAATCTTGTACGCTTTTACGCTACAAATACAGAGTGAAGCATTTTTTCTAATTTATAAAACGTACCACTGCAAATATCAACATATGGCATGTTGTGAAAAATCGATTTTTTTCCAAGATGATAATGTTCTTTCTCAGGAGAATATACAATAATCTTTTTCTTTAAAGCAAGCGCATAGCCAATCGTATACAAACTCCCTTTTCCAGCCTTGAGAAACACTAAAATAAAATCAGCCTTTTCTATCATTTGCTCTTCCGACTCACCCATGTTTACAGTATTAGACTTACAAGATGTTTGGCTTAAATCATTCAAACAATTGTAGCCTCTTGTTTTGAGCTTCTTCACTAACGAACGCACTTGCTTTTTATTTTTTTCATCCGTTGCTAAATAATATTGCACAAATATCCCCCCCGTTAATAAGTCTTATTACTTGTTACCTATATAATTTATTCTTTGCAAAAAACAAAATATCCTTTATAAAAAACAAAAACCTTATCCATATATAGATAAGGTTGAAAATCCGACTAGGATGTTTAGTACTTTTTTCGAAACCGACATTTAAGCCAAGCCTTTTCGAAAAAGAACATTCTTATATATATTTAGCATCTTCAAACGGTGCATAAAACTGACCTTTGGGTGCCAACATATCTGTCTCCGATACACGTTGTTCTCCATTTACTTCATATGTACCTGCTGGATAGTAATCAAAGTAATCACTTTCTATATGAAGCTTTACAAAATATTCGTTCAAATCATCCATTAACTGTTGATATTTTTCACGATTGATTACTTTCCCATATTCATCAACCTGAAAGTTACGGTGAATTGCATCTTGAAGCAGTTCATGATGTGATGCTGTAATATACAAATCAACATCCCCACATTCCATGCATAATAATAGCCCTTCTTCTTTCACTTCATCATAGGAATCTTGCACA
Organism: Peribacillus sp. Hz7; assembly: GCF_042136355.1. Classification (NCBI taxonomy): domain Bacteria; kingdom Bacillati; phylum Bacillota; class Bacilli; order Caryophanales; family Bacillaceae; genus Peribacillus; species Peribacillus sp. Hz7. Next base: position 32,147 of record NZ_JBHHJV010000027.1, on the reverse strand, counting down.
AGTTCTTTTAAAATCGCCTCAATTTGTTCTACATTCACTAAGTCAACTGTCGTTTGCAGCACTCCTACCCCTCCTCATCTAAAATAGTAACGATTCAACAAGATCATTTAACATAGCTAAAGTAATTAATTAAATTTTATAACGTTCTGCTCAAAAAGTCTTTTCTGAAGTTTTGGAAATAACTGTAAATTCATAAAATCTATAATAATATAAGGAAAACAATTGGCAAAGTAACCAAACTTAAGACCGTACTAATAAATGTTACACTGGAAACAAACTCGGGTTCTGTTTCAAATTGCAAGGCGTACATCGTTGTATTAGCTGCAGATGGCATCGCCGCAACAATAATCATAATTTGTTTAATAACTTCATCTACAGGGAGAATCAGTGTTAGTAAAAATGCGATTGTTGGCGAAATCGCTAATTTAAGGAACAAAGCAAGCGAAATTCTTCGTACTTTCATTTTTCGCAACGAAATGGTCGCTAACTGCATTCCTAGTACAAGCATTACGGTTGGGATCGCTGCATCCGCCACAAGACTAATAGCTTCCATAATCGGTTTACTTAATGGGATATGGAAGAAATGAAACAGCCAACCCGCTATTGCACCATATACAATCGGCATTCGTCTGACGGCACGAAGCGCAGACTGAATTCCATTTCCTTCAGGACTTCCCTTTGCTGCATAATAAATCCCAATCGTACACATTACAAGCTGTTGACCGACCATCAGGACAATTGCATAATCTAAACCAACAGCACCAAATAATAAGAAAACAACCGGTGTACCATAATTTCCATTATTCATAAATGCCGAGGCCAAAATTAAGCTGCACGTTTCAGTTCGCGAATACGAGCGAATGAACGACACAATATAGACAATTAAAACGAGCGATATACAAAGAATAAATGTAAAGAAAATTAAGAATAAATAATCCGTATTAAATTCCGTTGTATAAAAAGTGCGAAAAACAAGAAAAGGTGACATTAAATAAACAGACACCGTTGAGATTGCTTTTGGCTCTAAATGAAATTTCTTCTGACCGATAAACCCTAGGACAAAGATACCGAAAATCGGCAATAATACACCTAAAAACTCCAATTTTTTCACCTTCACTACTAAAATATTTATATCCAACTCTATCACTTCGTATAACGAAAGTAAAATTAGGCTAGGATACATCCCATTTTTATACACACTTAGCATGTCATTAAACCCATTCCATGGTAATATGTATATATGAGTTATGTTACAAAATTTAACATTAATATTCATAACGAAAAGGAGTGTTAAACATGGATGTAAAATTCATGGATATGGCTGTTCAACTAGCGAAAGACAATGTGTTAGCAAAAGGCGGCGGTCCCTTTGGAGCCGTGATTGTTAAAGATGGAAAAATTATCGGTAAAGGATGTAATAATGTCACAACAACAAATGACCCAACAGCCCATGCTGAAGTTCAAGCCATTCGCGATGCATGCAAAAATTTAAACTCCTTCCAACTAGACGATTGCGAAGTGTATACAAGCTGCGAGCCTTGCCCAATGTGCATTGGTGCTTTATACTGGGCACGCCCAAAAGCCGTTTATTATGCTTGTACGAAAGAAGATGCTGCTGCAATCGGTTTCGATGATCAATTTATCTATGAAGAGCTAGAACTCCCCATCCATCAACGCTCCTTACAAATGAAAAAGCTAGATTCTCCAAACTATGATTTACCGTTTAGAACGTGGGAAACTTTCAGCGATAAAGTAGAATATTAATTCAAAGCTTTGTTAAATAATATTATTGATCACACAAATAAGCTAAACTCAACCGTTTACCATAACAGAGTTTAATTTATAAAGAGATGATGTGACAAAGGAGTGATGGACCGATGGATCAACGTATGTTGCAAAAACGAATTAACGTAGCTTCCGGGAAAGAAGCGGCTGATTGCGTCATTAAAAATGGCAAAATTATCGATGTGTTTAACGGAAATATCTTTGAAGGAGATATCGCCATTGTGGACGGCTTTTTTGCCGGCATCGGAACATATACGGGTAAAAAAGAAATCGATGTCGAAGGAAAGTATGTATCACCATCCTTCATTGATGGACATGTTCATATCGAATCCTCCATGGTTCGTCCTTCAGAATTTGCGAAAGCACTGCTTGTGCACGGTGTAACATGTGTCATCGCTGATCCTCATGAGATTGCTAATGTTGCTGGATCAACGGGCATTCAATATATGCTGGACCAATCGGAGCAGCTCCCTTTTGACTTCTACTTTATGCTCCCCTCTTGCGTTCCTGCTACTTCTTTTGAACATGCTGGCGCGACATTAAACAGCTCAGATTTATTACCATTTTATCAGCATCCCCGCGTACTTGGATTAGCAGAAGTAATGAATTATCCAGCTGTCGAAAGTTGTGATGCTGATATGTTACAAAAATTAACAGATGCAAACTCCTTGCATAAAAAAATAGATGGTCATGCCGCGGGATTAACAAACCAACAGCTAAACGTGTATGGGAGTGCTCATATTACAACTGATCACGAAAGTACAACAGCCAAAGAGGCGGAGGCACGACTTCGAAATGGTATGTATTTAATGCTTCGAGAAGGTACCGTTGCCAAAGACTTAATCAATCTTCTTCCCGCTATCAACCAAAACAATATTCACCGCTGCTTGTTTGTCACAGATGACCGTCATCTAGATGATATTCATCATGAAGGAAGCATCGATTATAATGTTCGCCTAGCCATTACACACGGGATTGAACCGATTAATGCAATTAAAATGGCCTCTATTCATACAGCACAATGTTTTGGATTAGCGAATCAAGGAGCCATTGCTCCTGGATATAAAGCGGACTTTTTATTACTCAATGATTTATCTTCTATTAATATTGATTCGGTTTATAAAAATGGAGAACTAGTTTGTGCACAAGGTAAACTGATTCATTTTCCAGAAGTACAACCATTGGGCATAGAAGGTTCATTGAAAAATACCGTTCATTTTCATGAGTTACAAGCAACGGACTTTGCTATTTCTTTCGCAAATAACTTAGCTAATATTATCGAAATTATTCCAAATAGTCTTATTACAAAACATCTAGTCGAAAAAGTGAATGTTGACGATACAGGTATATTTCAATATTCAAGCGATGTCGATCACTTAACTTTAGCTGTGATTGAACGACATCATCATACAAAAAATATAGGGCTCGGCATTGTGAAAGGCCTCGGATTAAAGTCAGGGGCCATTGCGACAACGGTTGCTCATGATTCCCATAATTTAATCATCGCGGGAACAAACAACGAAGACATGGCGATAGCTGCTCGAACGATTAAAGAAATGCAAGGCGGTTTAGTCGTTATTCAGCATGGTGAAGTATTGGCCTCATTATCACTACCGATTGCTGGTTTAATGTCGACCTCCCCCTATCAACAAGTCATTACGAAATTAGCGGAAATAGATCAAGCACTAACCAAATTGAACGTAAGTCAACAATTTAATCCGTTTTTAACACTTGCATTTTTAGCATTGCCTGTCATTCCTGAAATTAAATTAACTGATCAAGGGCTATTCCTTACTTCTTCTTTTTCTCATATTCCAATTGAAGCCGTATCGTCTACTTAACAGAATCAACTTATGGTGTTCCTCTCTTTTGAGGGCACCTTTTTGACGCTATAATACGAGATACAAAGGAGGGAAATACCTTGACATTCATTGGCTATCTCGGCACATACACAAGAGGAATAAGCAAGGGAATCTATTCATTTACACTTGACCCAAAAACAAGCACAATTAGTCAGCCTCGCTTAGCTGCGACATTAACGGATTCAACTTATTTAGCTATTAGTGATAACAACCAATTTTTATATGCCAACTATAAAGTAGAAGGAAAAGGCGCTATTGCAAGCTTTTCCATTCATTCCAATACCGGTGAACTGACTTTATTACATACATCTGAATCTGAAAATGGATCGTATTGCCATATTAGTGTAAACAAGCACAACAACATGCTTGTTGCAGCAAGCTATGGAGACGGACTTATTGAATCCTATCATATTGAGGAAAATGCCGCTCTTAGCCATGTTATATCCACTATTCAACATAAAGGTTCGGGTCCAAACAAAGAGCGACAAGAAAAAGCACATACTCATTATGCTGGATTCTCCCCTGATGAGCAGTATATCATTGCTGTCGATTTAGGAATCGATTCCATCCTTACATATCGCGTCACACAAGATCAACTTCATGAAGTAAATCGGTTAGCAACAGCTCCTGGCAGCGGCCCAAGACATCTTGTTTTTCATCCAAATCAACAATACGTCTACGTCATGGCCGAGCTTCGTCCGGAAGTCATCGTTCTCCAATTCGAAAAAAACACCGGATGTTTTAAGATGAGTCAAAGCATTCGCTCTGTTCCAAGTGATTTCTACACCAACAATCAAGGAAGTGCGATTTCTATATCGTCTGACGGTCGTTTTGTTTACGCAGCTAATCGCGGTCACGATAGCATTGCAGTGTTTGCTGTTGATAGCGAAACCGGACATCTTACCTTACTACAGCTTATCGGAACAGAAGGACATTGGCCGCGAGATTTCTCACTTGATCCGTCTGAAGCATTTCTTGTTGCTGCAAATGAGGAATCGGGGAACCTTACTTTATTTGCACGCGATCAGCAAACAGGACGATTAACGCTGCTTCAAGGGAGCGTATCCGTTCCTTATCCGGTATGTGTGAAGTTTCTTTCTTATACCAAACGTTAAAGATTGAAGAATGGTCTATGCGGAAAAATAACGTCTATCCGCCTTAATTATACAATCTCCCCCATGCCCAATATCATGAATAACAGATTACTTCATCTATACTAAAAACTTGTTTGATGATTAAAATAGGTCATCAAACAAGTTTTTCTTACAAGATATCAGCCTCATTATTTTCTAAGTGATGACTTAATTCGGCAGCAAGGCCTGGAAACATATTCAAATCTTTCCCCCATAAGGATTGATTGCTAAGAACGTTCTCAACGAGTTGTTGAATTGAAATTCCTGCTGCTTCATAACGGAACCATTGTTCTTTAAAAAATTCAACTGTCTGTACATGATCGTTCACGATATATTCTTTGCCATCAAAGCGTTTCCCTACGTAACTTCCTTTCACTTTCTGTACCTTATAGAAGCGGATCAAACCAGCAAAAGCCCGTACAACACAGACAGGCAGCCTACCTTCCTTCTCAAAATAAGCTTCCAAAGTCGGGAGAAGACGCACCTTAAACTTCGATAAACTATTTAATGAAATGTCGGCAAGACGATGCTGAACAAAAGGATTCATAAAACGTTCCAGAACGCTTTCTGCATATTGCATCATCTCATTACGGGCAAAAGATAGTGATGGAATAATTTCCTGCTCGATTGCTTGACGCAAAAACCCATTAAAACTTGGGTGATTCATAACTTGTCCCACTTCATCCAATCCAGATAGAATACCTAGTGGGGCCATTAATGTATGTGAACCATTTAAAATACGAACTTTCCTCATTTGATAAGGGACTAAATCCTCAACCCAATGCACGTTTAAACCGGATTGTTTCAACGGAAGACGCTGATCTAAAGATGGATCACCTTCTATCGCCCATACATGATAAGGCTCAGCTGTATTTAATAAAGAATCCTCGTAGCCCCACTCTGCAAACCATGCTTCCGCCTCTTTAGCCGGGAAACCTGTTACGATGCGATCTACAAGAGAGTTGAGGAAAAGATTATCTTGATCCACCCAATCCATAAATGACTTCGGTAATTCCCAGTCCCTACTGTGCTGAAGAACGCATTGCTTCAATGTATCACCATTTCTCTCCAAAAGTTCACACGGCAGCATGATGAGGCCCTTTTCTGAATCTCCGTTAAAATATAAATAGCGCTCATATAAAAAGGCCGTTAGTCTTCCAGGAAACGATTCAATCGGTTCTCCCTCTTTCCAAGAAATAGGCTGGTAGGTAAGGCCTGCTTCTGTCGTGTTAGAGACTACAAATTCTAATGTAGGATTTTGGGACAACTCCAAAAATTCAACCCATTCTTCATACGGATCCACTGCCTTTGAAAAAACAGAAATGATCTCCTTACGTTCTACTTTCTCCCCGTTTTGAATCCCCCGTATCATCAACGTGTATAATCCATCTTGTTGCTTCAATTTCTCTATTTTTCCTTTTCCAGATGGTCGAGGCTGGGTGACAACAATACTTCCTTGAAAATTCCCTTGTTTATTGCATTCATGAATCATCCAGTCAAAGAAGCCGCGAAGAAAATTCCCCTCTCCAATCTGCAACACTTTAACGGGATAATCCTGTATCATATGCCCACTTTGCACAGCGTCAGTATCTTTATTTAGACTTTTCACGTGACTCGGGTTGATATTCATAGTTACCTAGTCTCCCTTTCATAACAGAAAATTTTACTCCTCAGCAGATGAACAAAGCAACCACATCACTTGGTTGCTTGTACATTCATGAAACTTTGAGCTTATATTTCAACAATAGCCTTAATGACTTTAGCTTCAGGAGTTAACCATCCTTCAAACTGTTGAATCATATCATCCAAATGCGTACGGTGTGTAATATATAAATCTAAATCTACTACTCCATTTTTTACTGTATTCACAACATAATCAAAATCTTCTCGAGTAGCATTACGACTTCCCATTAACGTAAGCTCTTTACTATGGAAATCTGGATCATTAAAAGAAATATCAGACTTCACTAAACCTACATAAATCAATCTTCCACCGTGAGCAGGGAATTCAAACGCATTCATCATTGACTTAGCGTTGCCTGTTGCGTCAAATACAACTGTAGGCATGTCTCCGTTTGTCAATTCCGCTAATTTCTCTAAAGGATGATTCAAAGCGTTCACCGTATAATCGACATTTGCCCATTTACTCGCAAATGCTAGACGCTCATCGTTTACATCCATGGCAATTACTTTCGCTCCTTGTTCCTTAGCAAAAGCCATAACACCCAAGCCAATCGGGCCTGCCCCAATAACTAAGGCAAACTCTCCTTCTTGAATTGCAGCCCGTCTAACCGCATGCGCTCCTATACTTAAAGGCTCTATCATAGCAGATTGGTCAAGGGTAAGCCCTTCGGTTTTTACTAAATGGTTATAGGGAACCGTAATCCATTCGCTCATCCCGCCTTCTATATGTACACCTAACACTTTCATATTTGTACAGCAGTTTGTTTTTTTATTTTTACAAGCAATACATTCTCCACACTCCATATACGGAATAATCGAAATTTGGTTACCAACCTCTAGTCCTAGTGCATTCTCCGGAATGGATTCAATATAGCCAGATAGCTCATGACCAAGTATACGTGGATAACTAAAAAAGGGCTGATTCCCTCCGTAAGCATGAATGTCTGTTCCGCATATTCCAATGCGCCGCACACGAATTAAAGCTTCTTCTGCGTTTGGAACAGGTCGTTCCATTTCAATCATTTTAAATTGTTTAGGTTGCTCACAAACAATACTTTTCATTGAGTAACACTCCTTTTTTCTGTTTAGAATCTACTAAAAAGCTGGGAGCCCTATTCTATTAAAGAATGACTCCCTCTTTAAAAATGCTAATTTCTCTGTATCCGAATTGCTCATTATTCGTTTTCTCTTCACCTGATGCAAGGCTAAGAATGTATTGGAATAAATCCTGCATTAATTCATCGATTTTTTGACCTTCAATTAACTGCCCGGCATTATAATCAATCCAATGCTTCTTACGGTTAGCTAAATCAGAATTCGTCGCTATTTTCACAGTAGGTACCGGGCCGCCAAATGGTGTGCCTCTTCCTGTCGTGAATAGAACGATATGAGCCCCCGCTGCCGCCAAAGCCGTAACCGAAATCAAGTCATTTCCAGGAGCGTTCACCAAATTCAGTCCATGCTTCACCACTCGTTCACCATATGGACGGACATCCACAACCGTAGCATGACCGCCTTTTTGCGTACATCCAAGTGATTTTTCTTCAAGCGTACTAATACCGCCTTCTTTATTTCCAGGTGAAGGGTTTTCATAAATTTCCTGGTCATGGCGAATAAAATATTGTTTAAAATCGTTAATTAGATGAACAATTTTCTGAAACGTTTCTTCATCTTTTGCCCGGTTCATTAATATAGTTTCAGCCCCAAACATCTCTGGAACCTCTGTCAAAATTGTTGTCCCGCCATTTACAACAATAAGATCGGATACCGCACCAACTAATGGATTAGCCGTAATACCTGAAAAACCATCAGATCCCCCACACTTTAACCCGATTTTCAACTTGGAAACCGGTATCGGTTGGCGTTCAAATTGTTCTGCATACTCCACTAATTCTTCCATTAAACATAATCCGCTCGCTAATTCATCTTCAACCTCTTGGGCTTTCAGGAATTTAATCCGCTTTGGGGGATACTCTCCAATGACCTCTTTAAACGCTTCAATTTGATTATTTTCACAACCTAATCCTACAATTAACACACCTGCTGCGTTGGGATGCTGAGCCAAGGCTGCTAATAGCTTCTGTGTATGAGTCAGGTCATCTCCTAATTGAGAACAACCGTATGGATGAGAAAAATGATAAATCCCATCAATTTGTCGATCTTTAAACTGCTCATTGCCCATTTTCGCAAGCACTTCACATGTTTTATTAATACAACCAACCGTATTAATGATCCAGATTTCATTACGAATTCCAGCTTCCCCATTTTCACGAATATATCCTTGGAATGTATATTTTGAATCTTCGACAGCCGTCGAATTTTGAATGGTTGGTTGATAAGTATAATCCAAGATTCCATGCAAACCAGATTCTAGATTATGAGTATGAACCCACTCCCCTGCAGAAAGATCCTCTTTGGCTTTCCCAATCGAATAGCCAAACTTGAGAACATCTTCGCCTCGCTTTACCGATTGTACTAACATCTTATGTCCTTTCGGAATATCATCACGAGCCTTGATATCGATGAGTACTTTGTCCGCCGTTTGAATCTGAATATTTTCCCCTTTACGGATCTCATGTAAAGAAATAACCACATCATCTTTTGAATGTAATTGAACAACTTTACTCATTTTATCTCCTCCTTTTTTAGTATTGATGTATATCATCTAGACGATAATCACTAATTAGAAAGCCCTTTCATTTCCAACTTTACATGTATTTTTTATGAATCTATGATAATTTTATCATCAAGAATTGAAATATAAATTGCATTTTTTGATGTATATATACTCATTTTTGTTGTAGTATGCTATTAGGTGATGAACAAAATGAAAACATTTCAAAAGGTGTCCAATCATGATTTATTGTTTCCTTTTTCCTTTGTCTTTCAAGATAAGAAAAGCCCTCAAAAGGAACTGTCTGATCATATGCATGATTATTATGAAATTGTTTATGTTTATAGTGGCAAAGGGACTTTTTTTATCGGTGAGGTTTTTTACGATATGCAGCCCGGAGATGTATTCTTAATTCCAAATAATACGATTCATCGGGCAATGCCGGATCAGGACGACCCTATTATGTCTACGATTATCTTTTTCAGCCCAACATTAATTTATAATAACCTAGTTGATGATTCTTTTTCTTATTTACATTTATTTGATGCAACAAAAAAAGATAAAAATTACAAAGTATCTTTACCTCCAGAGAAACAACCAAAAATAGAAGAACAGCTTCTACGTATCTACCAAGAAACAACGGAAAATAAACTAGGATCCAAGCATGCCTCTTTGCTGATTGTTCACCAGATTATGCTTGATTTATGTCGTATTCGCGTGAATAACGAACAGAATATGTCAGAGAGTACTACCTATAGTTTAGATTGGATTAAAGATATTCTAGCCTATATTAATGACCACTTAAGTGAACCATTAACCTTGACGAAACTTGCCAAGAAATCCTTAGTCAGTCCCTCTCATTTCAGTAGAGTCTTTAAAGAAACGACTGGAATCGGGTTAATCGTGTATGTCAATACGAAAAGAATTATTAAAGCAAAAGAACTATTATTGGAAACAAATTACACTATTTCGCATATCGCGGAATTATGCGGTTTCGAAAGCATGCCCCATTTTCATCGAATCTTTAAAAAATATATGGATAGAACTCCCGCTAATTATCGAAAAGAATACCGAAAATCCTAAATTTAGTAAAACTTGATGATCTCATATGTATATTGATTATTTTTTCAAAAAAAGAGTGTCACCCCATTTGTATACCAAATGAGTGCGACACTCTAGTTGATTAATCTATTACATCGGTTTGACAATTGGACGTACAAAGCGAGTTACTGCAAGCGATGCAACAACAGCTAGTCCACCTGCAAGCAAGAAAGCAGCTGTAAATGTTCCTGTTGTATCCACAAGGTAACCTGTTAAAGTTGGTCCAATAATTCCAGCTGTATTCGCTAAGAAGTGCATGAATCCACCAACTGATCCAACGTTTCTTTGATCGACAACATCATTGACAATTGCCCAGTAAATAGCACCTGTCAAATATAAGAAAAATACAGAAAATGCAACGAGTGTAACCGCGCCTACTGTTGTTGTTACTAGACCAGCTAAGCCGATACAAATTGCTGATAGGAACAAACATGTTACAAGCACAAGTTTACGTGAGAATAAAACACCTTTTTGGACGAATTTTTTAGAGAAGAAATCCGATACGAATCCGCCTAAAGCAAGACCAAGAAACCCTAAAATCCACGGAATCACTGTAACAATACTCATGTCTTTTACACTCAAGCCGCGAGCATCTACCAAATAACTTGGGAACCAAGTTAAGAAGAAGAACAAAATATAGTTGTAAGCAAAAAACGCAAATGCTGTAAACAATACCGTTTTTTGTTTCAAATAAAAGGTTAATTTCAACTTTCCTTCCGTTGCTGCTGCTACCTGTGCTTCTCCCGTATTGACCTGTTCAGATGAATCTGCTGGTTTTTCTTTAACAAATTTCCACCAGCAAACAGCCCATATAAGACCAATCACCATGATTGCAATAAATGAAACTCTCCAGCCGTATGCGATTGCGATAAAACCAACAATTGGTCCTGAAATAGCACCACCAAGCGGTGTTCCGCTATTCGTTAAACCGATCACAGATGCACGGTTACTCGGTGGAAACCAGTTATTGACCATTTTACTTATAGTTGCCGAGAGTGGACCTTCCCCCATCCCAAACAGAACACGAATAACAATCATACTGACAAACCCAACAGCCAGCACAAGTGCACCGCTGAATAATGACCAAACGATCATGGCAACAAAAAGAGTCAGCTTCGCACCATATTTATCGGATGCCATTCCGCCAAGAAAGTTAAAGATAGCATAACCGACAGAAAAACTACTAAAAATAATCCCCATCTCAGTCGCTGTTAAAGATAAATCATCTTGAATGAATGGTGCTGCAATAGACAATGCAGAACGGTCTAAATAGTTTATTACACCCGCTAAGAACAAGAAAACAATAACTACTCCTCTACCCTGTGAAAACATAAAGAACCCCCCCTTGTATATTTCAATGAATCTATAAGCATCTTTTTTGAAAACGGTTCCATTTGATAGCCAAGTATCAAAACCTTTACATTTTACAAAGGCTTTGTTATATAACGCTGTTAAGCAACGATATCGTTCAACAGAGCCTTCTTGTAAATAAATCGGTTTAGTAAAGTTCAGGTAAAAAAGTGCTTTCTTTTTTACCTGAACTCTAGCAAGAATTTCTCAACAGCAAAGTTGGTTTCAAACGATGTACGCTTGTGTCTTCTTTTCCAGTTTTATTGATTTGATTAAGCAATAATTGTGCTGCTTGGTTTGCCATTTCTATTGCTGGTTGATTAACCGTTGTTATAGTCGGTGTATAGAAATCAGCATACGAGACTTCATCAATTCCTATAACTGCAACATCATCAGGAATATTCATATTGTGTTTTTTCATATATCGCAATACTTCATTAAGCACGATATCATTTCCTGCTAATATGGCTTGAGGCGGCTTTTTCAATTCGAACAATTCTGAAAGCTTGTCCGAAATTTCTTCGGCATTCGCTGTTTTAATATACTCTAGATTGACTGGTATGCCATGTAATTCCAGTGCCTCTTTGTATCCTTGAATACGTTCAAGACGCGGACTAATATTTCGGAAGATTGAAGTAGTTATGATTGCAATGTCCTCATAACCTTTCTCGACAAATCGATCTACGGCTAATTTAGACGCAAGGTGATTGTCAAGCATGACTGTCGCAATATTTAACTCTTCTATCGCCCGATCCATAAACACTACTGGAAATTGATCACTCTTCATGCGTTTATATAAATCAAGATTGTCCCCTGTAGGAAAAATGATGATTCCATCAACTTGCTTTGCCCTTAGCATTTCTATATAATTCTTTTCTTTCTCAGGTTGATCATCTGCATTACATACAATAATTTGAAATCCGTGTTTATAAAAATAGTTTTCTATTGCACGGATAATTTGTGTAGAAAACGTGTGAAGAATATTAGCAACGACTACTCCAACAGTAAAAGTAGACTTCTGTTTTAAACTACGTGCTATAATATTAGGCTGGTAGTTTAACTCTTCAATGGCTTCTTCAATTTTTTTTCTCGTTTTCTCACTCATATACTCGTATCGTTTGTTCAAGTATTGGGAAACTGTGCTTTTTGATACCTTCGCATGTTTGGCGACATCAGTAATTGTAATAGCTTTCATTTCATTCATTCCTATCTTGTGTTTTTGTACCGGTACATATCACCATTTTAGTAAAATCGTTTATGATACATTAACAAATATTCTATTATATTAGGAATGGCTTTACAATCATCTTCCGGTTACACCAAAAACACAATCTCCTAATACCTCCCCATAATCAGTAATCCGTGACAAAAAATCCCTTTTTGTAGAAAAGATCCTTTAGCTCACACACCTGAGTAAGCCATAAAGCCACCATCAACCGGCACCGTAATACCTGTGACAAAACCCGAATAGGATTCATCAGCAAGCCAAAGCAAGGTACCAAGTAAATCTTCAGATTGTCCAAAGCGTTTCATTGGTGTTGCGGTAATAATTTTATTAGATCGTGCAGTTGGACTGCCATCTTCATTAAGCAGCAGGTCTCTATTTTGCTTTGTCAAAAAGAATCCTGGTGCAATAGCATTCACACGCAAACCTGCTTCAGCAAAATGAACAGCCATCCACATTGTAAAATTATTAACTGCAGCTTTAGCAGCGCTATAAGCTGGCACCTTGGTCATCGGTGCATAGGAACTCATCGAGGAAAGATTAATTATAGCCGGTGATTCCGCCTCTAATAATGTCTCTCCAAACACCTGGCTTGCTAAAAATGTGCCTGTGAAGTTACTGGAAAAAACTTTTGAAAAACCGTTTTCATTCAAATCAAAAAATGATTTTCCTTCTATATCTTCCCCAAATTTCTCCGGACTCGTAATGGCATCAGGATGATTGCCTCCAGCCCCATTGATTAACAAGTCTATACGTCCGAACGCTTCAATGACCTTCTCTTTTGCATTCACTAATGAGGTTCTATCCAAAACGTCTGCGGCAACCGAAATCGCTGTACCACCAGCTTGGCTAATGGTTTCGACCACTTGTTGTCCTTTTTCAGCTGTTCTGTTCAAAATGGCTACTTTAACCCCGTGGCGGGCTAATTCTTCAGCCATTTTTGAACACAATACACCGCTTCCACCTGTAATTACTGCTACTCTGCCTGCTAAGTTCTCGTGGATTGGAATCATTGTTTATTACCTGCTTTGCTTGATTCATAGGCATCCCACAATCCAAGTAAATACATAATTCCTAAAGCTCGGTCATATAAGCCATAACCTGGGCGACAAACCTCTCCCCAAATGTGACGACCGTGGTCAGGTCTTACATAGCCAGTATAATTTTGCTTGCTTAATTCTTCTACAACACCCTTAATATTAATGGAGCCATCTTGTGTATAATGAGATGTTTCCACAAAGTCACCGTTTTCGTAAATTTTCACATTACGAATATGAGAGAAAGGAGCACGATAAGCATACTTTTTAGCTACTTGAACCATATCATTTTCAGGATTCGCTCCCATTGAACCTGTACACATCGTAAATGCATTCGATGGTGAATCAGAAATGGCAATTAATTTCTCGTAACTTGCTTCACCCGTAATGATGCGTGGCAGACCAAAAATAGACCAAGGTGGATCATCCGGATGAATCGCCATTTTAATCCCGCATGCCTCCGCTACAGGCAATATTTCTTTTAGGAATATTGCCAAATTCGCCCACAACTTTTCTTCATCTACACTTTTATAGGCTTCAAATAATTCAGAAATCCGCTCCATTTTTTCTGGTTCCCAACCAGGCAATGTTAAATCGGAAGCTTCTGATACCGTACGAATTAGCTCTCGTGGGTCTAGCTTATCGACCTTTGCTTTTTCATAAAATAAAGCTGTTGAACCATCTTCCAAAGGGTGGAACATTTCTGTACGAGTCCAATCAAAAATCGGCATAAAGTTATAACAAATGACCTTTACTCCAGCCTCTGCAAGATTACGGATTGTCTCTTTGTAATTTTCGATATACATCATACGGTCTTCATTGCCTAATTTAATTGATTCATGAACATTTACACTTTCCACAACATCTGTGTGAAATCCAAACGACTGGATATAGTCGATTTCTTCTTTAATTTCTTCTTTTTCCCATACCTCACCGACAGGTTTTTGGTGCAAGGCCCACACAATTCCCTTAACTCCAGGAATTTGTTTGACCTGCTCCAAAGTGACAGTATCATTACCTCTACCATACCATCTAAATGTAATATTCATCATACACCCCCGTTATTCAGCACTTTTCTGCATGTATTTTTTACTTAATTCAACTACGGCTTCATAGCCACCGCTCTGATAGGCTTTATTCAAGTCGCTTCCAATTCCAGTTGCCACTGCACCTGCATGTAACCATTCCTTCATATTATCCAAATTAATTCCGCCTGTTGGCATAATTCTTACATTAGGCAGCGGACCATTTACGGACTTGATGAAAGAAGGTTCAAAATGGTTTGCTGGAAATAGTTTCAGAACATCACAGCCTGCTTCAAGAGCCATAGCCATTTCTCGGATTGTCATACATCCAGGCATATAGGGAATGCCATATCGATTACAAAGCAGTGCAACATCTTCGGCAAAATACGGACTCACAATAAAACGGGCACCAGCTAAAATGGCATGACGTGCTGTTTCTGAATCTAATACAGAGCCTGCTCCTAAGAGTGCATCCGTATTTTGCAACTCTTTAAAAACATCTTCAATTTGTGGAGTGGTATACGTTAATTCGATTGCTCGAATTCCCCCTTCCACAGCTGCTTTAGACAGTTGAATGGCTTCCTCTGCATCCTGCCCTCGAATAACAGCGACAACCTTTGCCTCCGTTATTTGATAAATAATTGAATGTTTATCCATTAAGTCACCCCCTTTAATTAAATACGATGATTGCTTTTCGAACCTGTTCTGGATGCTTTTCAACAAAATTAAAAGCCTCTTGGACGTCATCAAGCGAAAATGTATGTGTAACTAGTCCGTTATGACGCAACTGCCCTTCATTTAACAGTTTCACTACTTTTGAAAACTGATTCGTTTGCAATCTAGACCCAACCACAGTCACTTCCTTTTTTGTGATTGGAAGCTGAGCGATTGCTGAAGTGCGCTCATCAAAACCAAGCACGACAATCCGCCCTGCAACAGAGACTACATCAAAAGACAATTCAAAAGTCATCGGCAAACAAACGGCATCAATAACAACATTAGCCCCTTCTCCATTCGTCCATTCCTGTACATGTTGTCGAACATCTTCATTACCAGCATGAACAGTGACATCAGCTCCATTTTCTTTAGCAAAAGCCAAGCGTTCTTCACTTAAATCTGTGATCATGACAGATGCACCTTGAAGCTTAGCCATTTTTAAGATACAAATCCCTATAGGCCCTGCTCCTTGAATAAGTACAGTATCTCCTTGCTCCACTTCACCTCTCCAAATCGCTTGTGCTCCAATTGTATAAGGCTCGGCTAATACGATCTCTTCCCAAGCTAAAGTGGGATCTACAACATGTAGTTGTTTCTCGGGAAGCACGAACCATTCCCTCATCCCACCATCTTCATGTACACCAAAAACAGAGAGTTTTTCACACACATTTTGACGGCCTTTACGGCAAGCATAACACTCTCCACAATAACTGATAGGTTCGACCACTACGTGATCGCCTACTTGAACACCCGTAACATCCTGACCAATTTCCACGACTTCTCCTGCTACTTCATGTCCAACAACACGGGGCAAAGTAGCAAGAGGATTTGTTCCATGGTAAATATGCATATCTGATCCGCAAATCCCAACTCTTTTTACTTTAACCAGAACATCTGTAGAGTTCGAAATCTTTGGTTGTTCTACTTCTTGAATAACAAGCTCATGTGCTTTTCGTACTTGAACCGCTTTCATTTCTCCACCTGCTTTTTAAGAAATTTATATTGGACGCAATCGTAATACCTTGTTCAATCTCATCCGGTACATATACTCGGTCAAACCTTGTAGTTAGCGGAACACACTGAAGCGCTTTCATTAAAAAGAAAAAATCTTTTAGTGATAGACATACGCTTCGCCACCTTACCTTTCAATAACAACTTCATCCTGTATGAAATTCCATACTTCTTCCAAATAAGGCAACCCTTCATTATCCCCTAGCACAGTCGTGACAAGAGCCCCGACACCATTTGCAAATGCTAAGCGTTCTTCAATCGATAAACCATGAAGATACCCGTAAATGTAACCAGCATCAAAACCATCTCCCGCACCAACAGTGTCTACTGGAATAACTGGGAAGGCTTCTTTCTTATACCATCTTCCATTTGTATATAGCTTTGAACCGTTAGCGCCATCCTTAATGACAAGCTGATCGATATTGTTGAGATTTGCGAATTTTTCCAATGATTCTTCAGAGTCTACTCCATTAATCAACCGGATTTCATCAAGTCCTGTTAGCAAAATATCAATATATGGGAAGAGTTCCGCATAAACAGCTCTCGCTTCCTCAATCGTCCATAGCTTCAAGCGGATATTCGGATCAAATGAAACCGGGATATCTTTTTGTTTAGCGATTTCTATCACTCGCTTAGCAATGCTTACATTTTTAGGGTTTATAGCCAAAAATACACCCGTAAGATGGACAAGATCAATGTTTTCAAACATCCGTTCCGTGATATCTTCCGGCTCTAGAGTTAAAATAGGTGATTGATATCGATAATAAAAAGTCTTTCCTGAACCATCCTCTCGAATTTCTTTGAAATTCAAAGATGTTGGATACCCTTCTACATAGGCAACATCGCACATATCTACCCCTTCGCCGCGTGCGAAATTATAAATAACACGACCAAACTCATCTTTACCTAAACGGCTTAACCACTTTGCCCGCATACCGAGCCGAGCACAGCCAATGGCAAAATTCAGTTCAGCCCCTCCTACTTTACGCTCAAATTGGCTGACGAATCGTAAAGGCCCGGTTTGAGCAGGATTTAACGTAATCATGGCGTCACCTAGTGTTAAAACACCAAATCTTGATGACACTACAGTCCCCCCTTTTTAAACATTCACCAATATAAAATAATATTTGGATTATATTTCGTCTACTAATATATAAATCGATTTAGTAAATTACTAAATCGGTTTTGTAAATCGGTTTAGTAGAATTGTAAATGAAAATCCTATTAAATACAACAGATAAATAAAAAAATTCTAAATTTTTTTATTTATATTTTTCCATACCTAGTTTGCCACTCGTTTTCTTCAGATTCTCGGTCATCCTGAATAAGCCTGTATTAAGTTAATCGCTCCTACTGCCTTCATAATCATTCAGAACTTGTTCCCTATACTATTAAGCTACACCCATGCCAGACGCACGAAAAAGAGGATGAGCTTCATACTCATCCTCACTTCGATTGACAAAACGCCTCTAAAAAATGCGTTAAAATCCTCGCGGTCAATCCCCAAATGACGCGATTTTCATACCCATAAAAATATTCATCCATTTTTCGCGGCTGCCAGTCATAGTTTTTCCCTCCGATGATTAAATCAAGAGGAAACTGCTCATCAAGCTCTATCTTATAGTTCACTTGAAAAATCCTAGGTGGATGTTCAATAAAAAACGCTAATGGAACCGTAAAAATAGAAGCTACTTCAGCTTGGTTTACTTGAATATCATCGAGATTATGTATATAACCGGCAAATGGAGTTATCTTTGTTCCAAATGGTGTCACAATATAATCTAACGGATAAAGGTCGCCAATATCACGCCTATTTAATCCAAGTTCCTCCATCGTCTCACGAATTGCTGTCTGTTTTTCATCACGGTCATCATGATCCACTCTTCCACCCGGAAAACAAATGTCTCCCGGCTGACGCTTCAATGTATGAGCCCGCTCTTCAAAAAGAATATGAAGTCCATCTTCTTTCTCAACGAGCGGCAATAGAACCGCGAATTTAGAAAATGTTTCACTTCCTAATATAGAAGGTTTATGTTCTGCTAATCTTTTGTTCAATTCTCCCGCATCCATTCATGTCACCTCATTTATTACTATACCTCTATTGTATACTGCTTGTAGTGCCGAGTCTAAATTTTATGCAATCAAAAAAACCGCAGCTTTATATAGCTACGGTTTACTCAACATTCGATTTCATTACAACGCTTTTAATAATTTTTTCACAAGCTCCGATGTTTTACATTCATGAACATTGCCTAAATTAACAACTTGAATTTGTTCAAATCGTTCTGGATTAATACAATTACGCGTATCAAAAATCATTTTCCCGTTCATTTGTTGAGATAAAATATCCAGATCCATCTCTTTAAATTCTTGATGGTCAGTTAAGAGTAAGATAAGATCAGCCTTTTGTACGGCTTCTTCCGCTGATACTACCGGCATTTTACTCACTGAAATATGAGGATCATGGAAGGTCAGCTCGATATTTTTTTGTTTCATTAATAAGTTAATAACTTCAATAGCTGGGCTTTCTCGTAAATCATCGACATTTCCTTTATACGAAAGACCAAATATTGCAATCTTCGGAAACTGCAGATGTCTGAGCAACATATTAACACAATCGACAATATACTGCGGCATGCTCCTATTTGTTTCACGAGCTAATCCAATCATTTTGGCTGCCTTAGGGGCCTCAGCGACAATAAAATGTGGATCAACCGCTAAGCAATGCCCCCCTACCCCAGGCCCTGGCTGATGAATATTTACACGAGGATGTTTATTAGCCATTGTAATCACATCAAGTGCATTGATATTTAACTCAAAACAAATTTTAGCTAATTCATTCGCAAGAGCAATATTTACATCACGAAACGTATTTTCCATCAGCTTGGCCATTTCAGCAGTACTTGCATTCGTCCGAATAATTTCTCCTTTAACAAAGGTTTCATATACAGCAGCACCTGCATTCGTACAAGCTTCCGTAATGCCGCCGACCACTCGATTATTATACACCAATTCATGGAAAATTTGTCCAGGTAATACACGTTCAGGACAGTGAACGACATACACATCCTCACCAATCGTATAACCTGCTTTTTCTAATAAAGGAGCAATCTGATCTTCCATGCTTCTTGGAGCAATTGTCGATTCAATAATGATTGTATTTCCTTTTTGAATAAACGGGAGAATCTGTTTCATCGCTTGTAACACATGGGTTAAATCACATGATCTATGTACATCCTTTTTATTTGGCGTTGGTACAGCAATTAAGAATACATCGGCTGCTTCCGGCATTACTGAAGCACGAAACTTTCCGCTTTTAACGACCTCTGTTAAAAACTCCTGCAATCCAGGTTCCTCAATATGGATTTTACCATCATTTAATTGATTAATAATTTCTGGTACAAGATCCACACCTACCACTTCTACTCCATGTTTAGCAAACATAATTGAGGTTGGTAATCCAATATATCCTAATCCCATTGTACATAATTTCATCTATTCCCCACTCCTCACGATTTATATATGAATCTACTACTTTAGGCTGATTCGTAAATTTCAATGAAGACTTCTTTTTCTTTTTTCCAATTATATTTGTTACGAGCATGTAAACAATTTACACTCATTCGCTCGCGAACTTCGGGATGATTCAATAAGTAATTGACGCCTTGAGCAATGGATGCTGGTTCATGTGAATCAACACAAACACCAATTTTCTCCTCTTCTACAACCTTCTGAATTTCTGGAAAGCTACAAGCAATAACAGGCACTCCGCTCATCATATATTCAAACAGCTTATTAGAAGAGGCTGAATAATGATTGAAACAAACATTGTTTAATACTTGAAACCCTAGGTAAGCATGTTTCGTATAATGAAGAAGTTCATCCACCGGTACTTTCGGAATAAACTTAATACGATGTTCAAGATTTCGTTCCGCAACCATATTGACTAACTCTGGCTTTAGCCGACCATCGCCAATGAACACAACCGTACCTCTTTCCATCATCGGAACCGCTTCAACAATCTTCTCTAACCCTCGTCCAGTTTGGATGCCCCCTTGATACAAGAGAACCGGTTCATCTTGTTCAATTTGCAATAATTCTGCCAAATTAATAGCCGAGCTTTTCTCAGGGTTAGTTGGAATAGGGTAATTATGAACAACATTCGGATAATGTCCATAACGATCATCGTGATATTTAGCACGCGTATGATTTTCGGTAATGATTTCATCAACGAACCATAGCAAAACTCGTTCCATGATGCCGTAAATAGGACTGTTATATCCCGTTCGACTCGTTTGGACTTCATGAGAATCATAAATGAGCTTTTTACGGCGAAGCCACTTAGCTGAGAGTACACCTTGCATAAGCGTGTTTAAATCATTCGAGTGATAGAAATCATATTTCTTTTTTCGACCATACCGCACCATTTGGCTAAAAATATAACCTCGAACCATTAATGTTGGAATTTTTGTTTTCGTTAGTGCAAAGATCAAGATTCCTGCTAAAGCAAGCAAACTAAAATAGATGGTTACTCCAAACCAATTTGTAATCACTTCAAGATTCAATAAAATATTGAAAGTAATTAAAAACAGGAGCATCATTTCAATTTTTTTCTTCTTCACTTTTTTAATGAAACGAATGACGCGAAGAAGCGAATTCATCCGATTATTGACTCGGATAACCCGAAAACCGTTGGGATGCTGCTCCTCTTTTGCTAACTGTTCATCTTTCCAATTATGAATCGCAATTAAATCTACTTCATAGCCAACTTCCGTTAATGCCGAGCATTCTCTAAGCACCCTGGCATCATTTGTGAAGTGGTTCCAAACAAACATGCATACTTTTTTAGACATCTTAGCCTCCAAGAATATGATTTACTGAGCTTCTAATATGTGGCGTAATCCTTCGATATTATGATTCCAGTAAAAATGTTGTTTAGCATATTGATAGCCATTGTTTCCAAAAAGGTTCATTAACCCTCGATTTTGAGCAAGCATCACGATATGATCTGCAATTTGCTCAACACTTCTATCTTCAGCTATAAGCCCGCATCGCGCTCCTCGAATCAAGTTTGCTGCAAAGCCTGAAACATCGGCGACAATCGGCTTGCCGACACACATATAATCAATGATTTTCCCCGGCAATACTTTATCAAAAACCGATTTCTCTACTAAACTAACATAGGCAATATGAGCAGCCGCTAATTCCTGAAGAGTCGCTTTTCTGCTTTTCGCTTGAGTGAAAGTAATATTGTTCAATCCTCTTGCCTTTATTTCGGTTTCCACTTCATTTTTTCGAAAACCATATCCGATAATGACAAACTCAATGTTTGGATATTCCTTTAAACGCTCTGCAACGCTAAGCAGTTTCAAAATATCTTGCGCTAAACCAATATTCCCGGTATACATCACCTTTATTTTTTCTTCAGATAATGGTGGAGGACGGCGAGCAAAATTCAATTCTTCACTTGTTAAAGAGTTTGGAATAAAACGAATTCGCTGTGCCTCTACTCCTTTTGACTGAATATACTCTTTGAAAATAGGACTATTAATAATAATTTGATCAGATGCTTTGTATAATTTTTTTTCGAACCAATAAGCTCCTTTTAACACGGCTTTATTAGTAAATGCACCCACCCCCAATAAACTCTCCGGCCATAAATCTCGAACATCGGTAATAAGTTTCGCCTTCATTTTCCGTTTCGCAATCATACCTGCTACACTCGGAAAAATAGGCGGTGTGGAGATAAATACATAATCGTATTTTTTCTTTAGCTTGAAGATTGTCAAAATAAATAAAAACATCGATTCTAAATAATGAAATAGCCGAAACCAAATACTACTTGTGTACTGTTTTACTTTTGCTGGGTTAATTCTAATTACATCCTGTTCAATATCCTCTTCATCCCAAAACTGTTCATCTTGATACAAATTCTGATTAGGGTAACTCGGATTCATCGTTAATACGGTCACTTCATATCCGCTTCTCTTTAAATGCAGATATATATTTTTTAAGCGATTTGCGCCGCTCCCAATTTCAGGATAAAAGTTTTGGACGATCATTAGGATGCTTTTCATATAAAACCTATCACCTCTATCCCTCCAGTATTTGTAATCTAACTTCAGTATAATGAGCGAATATGTAGCACGTATTAATGGAGAATAAAGAAATGTTTAACAATATGAAAGTTTTATTGAAGATTTGTGAATGTGGAATAAAATTGAAATATTTGAATCAAATACAAGAACTTCTCATCATACAGCTTAATTTTTTTACAAAATCATAAAAAAACGCCTGGAAGAGTATCCTCCAAACGCTTTCCCCTAAAATTATGCTAATTTTTCCTTTACACTATCAATGACTGCACGCCACATGTTCGGATCAGTTGTAATGGTTTGTTTAAATTCACGATACATATTTTTCTGCTTTTCTTCAAAATCAGGTGAATCACTCGCTGGCAAATCATTTCTTAACGATGTAACGAGCTGCTGAATCTCATCTGCTCTCGGTCCCCAAACGCGAACTTCCTTTCCTTCTTGATCAATAAAAACAAAAATCGGAATTGAACGTGACGTTCCATTCGTCAAATATTGATTCATTAATTCCAAGTTTTCATCTCGAATAAGGAAGCGCAATTCAATATCACTTACTTCAGCCATTCTTTGAATAATCGGCACGTTCAATGCTGCATCTCCACACCAATCCGCTGTTAGTACAATCCCTCTCCAGTTGCGTTGATGAAGGTCCGTTAAGAATCGTTGATCTTCGTCATTTAATTGTACCTGCTCATAAACTGCCGTTACTTCAGCTTGATTCACTTGCATACTTGTACGATATTGTTCAAATGTTTGACCTTTTTCAAACCATTTATTTAATGTCATATGCCCACTCCTTTTTCTTTATATACGAACATCCTAATCGTAACAGGTTCTTGCATTCATTTGCTAACGAAACAATTCGGCTACTCTTGCCACTGAGGGACCTTATCATCTTCATCAAACTCGATAATAACATGGGTTACGCCTCTTTCATTCAAAATAGCGGACCTTAAACGATCTTTAATATCATCCGCTTTCGCAAGCGTAATGGAAGCATCGAGTTCTATCTCCAATTCAACGTGAAAGTCTTCCCCTTCTTTAATGACCAGCAGTTCTTGAATATCACGCACATCTGGATCATCCATCACCATCTGCCCAATTTTCAGCTGCATATCATAATCTGCCTCACCTAGAGCCCCAGCTGCATTATCCAGAAATACTCGTCCAACTACAAAGAACATCATAAGACCAATGATGGCAGAAGCAAACCCCTCCGCTGTATCAAATGGTGTAAACCTGGCTAACAAAATCGCAATAATGGCTAATAAACCACCTGATGTGGCTACCGCATCTTCCATAAACACAAGCTTGGTCGCTGGTTTTGCACGCTTCAGTGCTCCAAAGCTTTTGTATAAAACCGACAAGCCCTTTGCTTCCGTTCCTGTTTCATGCAGCACTTCTTTCATTGCCTTATACAGTACATACATTTCTAAAATAACAGCAATCGATAATACTGATAAGTTGATTAAAATACCTTCTGATTCAACTGGATGCAAAATATGATGAATCCCTTCTTTAACCGTTTCATACGACATAATCCCAACAATTAATACCGCACCTAATAAAACAAGATTGACTAGTCGCCCAAATCCATTAGGAAATCGATCTGTTGGCGACTTCTTACTTAACGCAGATCCAATAAATACAAACAGTTGATTGGCCGCATCGCCTAAACTATGTAAGGTTTCAGCAAACATCGCCACATTGCCCGTAATAGAAAAAGCTACCCCTTTTAAAATCGCAATAATCGTGTTCACACAAGCTGCAATAAAAGCGGATTTGTTCCCCTTTTTCAACAACTGAAATAATTCTCTCATCCGTGGTAGTCCCTTCTTGTTTGGTTTATCGAAAGTTATTATCTCCAGAACAAAGGAAAAGAGTACCGTTTTTTTTTGCGATAATTTATTTTTAATTCTTGTATGGTTTTAGAATTTGTTTTGCCAATTATTCCATTCCTTAGCCGTGGAAGCGGTCAGTTTACCGTTTGAATCTCGTGCAAATTATTAATTTCAGCAAAGTTCATGTTACGACGTTAAAACATTCCATTTTTATTTGGTGAGTTCTCCGGTATAGATTGACCAATATCCCATAATTCCACAATTCGGTCATCCTGAAAGCGGAAGATATGAACAACAGCCCCGCCAAGGTCATTGGGATTCTGTTTGACATGAGAGTGAACTACAACGGTCTCGTTCTCTTCGATAGCAAGTTTAACCTCAAGTGTCTTATGAGGATTTTGGGCTGCACTCTCTTCCATCGCTAGCATTAGTGAATCAGCATCTCCGGGAAAAAAGGGATTATGGTGGCTAAAGCCAGGGCCAATGTGTCGCTGATATGCTTCACGAACTTTCCCCGATGCTACGAGTTGTAGAAACGACACTGCTTTCTCTTTATTATTGAGTGTCGTTTTAGACTGGTGTTCCGTATTCATCTTAATCAGCCCCTCATTTCATTTTTAGGATTTATTACATTTTAGAATTAAATGCATTTTAAAGGTATTATTCAAGTAAGCCTATTTAATACTTCTTTTGCCGCACGTTCTCCTGATTGTATGGCGCCTTCCATATAAAATTTCCATTCATCTGCCGTTTCCGTACTCGCCCAATGAATCGGTCCAATAGGTTGATGCAGCCATTCACCGAAGGAAGTAATAATTTCAGGAGGAAAATGAGCCGCATATCCCCCTCGAATCCAGGGTTCCTCTGTCCAATCTTTTTCATAAAACTCAATTGGTTGCTCAGCTTTTGGACCGAACAAAATCCCTATTTCTTTTAACACCGTTTGCTTTCGGCGTTGCTTTTCAAGTTGAGCTAATTCTTTTGCGTATCTTCCCCCAGAGAGCACCGTTAAAACACCTTTCCTCCCATCAACTGGCGAACTATCTGCAACAAGCCGGATTAGCCCTCTATCGCACTGTGCGTGGCCGTTTAAGCCTTCCTCTCTCCAAAACGGCTTGTCATAAATAAGAATCATCTTCATAACAGAAGATTGGTTAATCTTCCCGGTTATTATACTTCGCCCCGCTGGAAGAGGCGGATGATATTCAATGCGACCGCTAGCAGCTGGCGGAACAGCGACAATTACTTTTTTTGCCTTCCATACTTGTTTTTCAGTAAGAACAAGAACGCCATTTTCGCTGTATTCAATTCTTTTTACTGGCGTACTTACATATATATGATCTTTCATTGCATCTGCCATCTTCAACGCAAGTGTATACGCACCTTCTGAAAACCACTCTTCTTCCGCTGTCAGGACACGCTGGAAACCACCGCTTGTTTTTACGCACCATAAAAAATCTAATGCTGAAGGTTCAGAAAGCTCTACACACATTACTTCTGCAAATAGACGAAAAAAGTTTCTCCCTTCCTCTGTAAACATATTAGTTTGGATCCATGCATCGAGGTTGTATGTGTCTAGTTCTTTTGCTAAAGATGAATTCCATATGTCTTGTTCAGGTAATTCTGCTACCAAGCGCTCTATTTTGCCTGTGAGCTGGAACAAGTCAGAAAGGCCTTCAGGTGAAAGAGGAGGGTGTTCCCCTTCTATTTTCTGTATCGTCCCTCTTAAATTGTACGTCGTTTTACCTTTAGTATAGGTTTTTACAAGAGGCAAGCTAAATTCTTTAGCGAGAGCTCTTATTCGCCTTTGATAGCGTCCGACCCACTGCGCTCCGAGGTCAACTGTTACAGCATCCTTTGTTTGAAAGCTGTGTACACGTCCACCTACACGGTCCATAGCTTCTATCACAGCAATATTTACCTTTCTTTTTGTTAGCTCCCATGCAGCAGAAAGCCCCGCAAACCCGGCACCCACAATAACCACATCTACCTCTTTCATAACATTCCTCCCTAAAACATTCTGCTGAAACATCATTTTCATCATTCATTTACCTATTCTGAACGTTTCATGCATTATTAATGACACACGCTCTCCTGCAGTCAGTAGCACGCTTTCGGAGTAGTTGATAAAAATATGATTAGTCATACCAATTTTATCATTATCAGTTATAATATTAGATTTAACGGCATCAGCTTCAAATTTCTTACTGTATTAGAAATAGAATTAGTTACTTTATGTTCTAATTACTCCTAACTATTCTCACATAAACTTTATTATTTACGTTCTAGTTTTCATAAGGTAAGCAATTACAAAAGCAAGTAATGGCAGAAATAAAAACAAGATAAAGAAACCTTTTTGAGTAGACAAAATGATCGCTGGAATTAAAATGGCGAGTCCGCTAAAGAAAAATCCTTTCCAAGATTTTTTTAGACCTCCCCATAAAAGCAAAACGACTGAAACGATAATCAACAACCATAATACTGCACCTATAAATAGAAACCCTACACTCGATAAGATTGTACCTACAAAGAAGTCATTCATTTGTTTTATCCCTCCTTTTAACTTTTCTTTCTCTCGATACATCATATGTTGCAAGTTCTAATTTTTCTTTTCATTTTAAATGTAGTTCTAGTTATCTGGTGATTCAATTATATCGAGGCCATCACTAGGGTGTTACTACGATTAAAAGCTTCAGAGAAAAAATGAAAATAACTCCCCACACTCATTAACCATTCTATTATTTTCAAAAAATATTATTTACATATAAAGGACAAGGTATTATTATGACGATACCGAAACAACCTTTTCTTTAAAAAAGGAAAATCATTTTTACTATTGATGGATAATCAAGATCAGAGACATAACCCGTATAAACAGTGAGAAAATCACTGGATTGAAAAAACATATGAATGATTCACATAGCTTATTCTATACTACCGCCTTTTCTTGATATTAATAGGAAGACATCATGTTATCAGCATTACTTCATGGAATTATACTAGCCTTTGGATTAATTCTTCCTCTTGGCGCGCAGAACATCTTTATCTTTAACCAAGCGGCTTCTCAATCAAGGTTAAGAGGGGCGATTCCGGTTATTATCACCGCTTCACTTTGCGATACTTTTCTTATTTTATTAGCAGTTTTAGGAGTATCTATTATTGTACTAACAGTTCCAGCATTACAGATAGGGATTTTTTCCATTGGAATTGTATTTATTCTTTATATGGGATGGTCCATTTGGAATAGTGATACTGCAAATGTAAGTCAAAAAGAAGCAGCCATGCCGCCTAAGAAACAGATTATGTTTGCCATGTCTGTATCCTTGCTGAATCCTCATGCCATTCTTGATACAGTCGGTGTCATTGGAACGAGTTCTCTCAGCTATACTGGTCTAGAAAAAATAGCATTCACAGCTGCATGTATAGTCGTCTCATGGCTATGGTTTCTAGGCCTTGCTGTATGCGGGAAGATCGTGGGCAACTTTGATACAAAAGGGAAAGTTTTGAAAAAAATTAATAAAGTATCAGCACTCATCATATGGGCAGTAGCCATATATCTTGTTAGCCAACTGCTATGACAAAATAAGCACCAGTAAATTAGGCTGATTGTAAGACAAAGACCTTTATTCCAAAGCTTAAAAAGCTAAAATAAAAAAGGATGTCTCAAAAGCTAGGCTTTTGAGGCACCCTCGAAATTACCATTAGAACCTATCATTTACGCAACTTACATTGTACTGATGTCAATCACGAATCGATACTTCACATCTGAAGCTAATACGCGTTCGTAGGCTTCATCAATTTGGTCGGCTGAAATGACTTCAATCTTAGGAACAATATTATGTTCTGCACAGAACTCCAACATTTCCTGAGTCTCACGGATGCCCCCAATCATTGAGCCTGCAAATGAACGGCGATGACCAATTAAATTAAACACGTTTAGTGACAACGGTTCTGCAGGAGCACCGACGTTTACAAGAGTGCCATCAAGAGTAAGCAGTCCTAAATATGCATCCAGGTTAATCTTTGCACTTACTGTGTTAATAATTAAGTCAAAGGTTCCGACAAGTTTCTCGAATGTTTCTGGATCTTTTGTGGCATAGTAGTTGTCTGCGCCCAATTGCAAGCCATCTTCCTTCTTCTTCAATGTTTGTGATAGAACCGTAACCTCGGCACCCATGGCATGTGCAATTTGGACAGCCATATGACCAAGACCGCCCATACCAACTACAGCTACTTTCTTACCTGGGCCAGCTCCCCAATGATTTAGTGGAGAATATGTCGTAATACCTGCGCATAGTAATGGTGCTGCGGCATCAAGCTCAATGCTATCAGGAATTCTAACTACGAAGCCCTCCGTTACAACAATGTGGGTAGAGTAGCCGCCTTGAGTAGGCTCGCCGTATTTGTCAACACCAGCATAGGTAGGGATATTTCCTTTAAGACAGTATTGTTCTTCTCCTTTACGGCAGTTGTCGCATTCGCCGCAGGAGTCAACCATACATCCGACCCCTACACGGTCACCGACCTTGTACTTTGTGACCTCACCTCCTACATCCGTGATAATTCCCGCAATCTCATGTCCAGGTACGAGTGGATAGTTCACTGGACCCCATTCTCCATGTGCAGTATGGATGTCAGAGTGACATATTCCTGCATATTTAATTTCAATTAGAACATCATGCAAATCAAGATCACGTCGTTTAATTTCAGCAGCTCGAAACGGTTTGTCTGGACCGTCAACAGCTCGTGCTTTAACAATTATCATAAAAAAAAGCCTCCTATTAATTTATATTTTTCAAGAGAATGCGCTTATACCGGTATAAATGAAGAACTCAAGTTACAATTCCCCTTCATTCATTTCTATCTCCACTTTTTTCTCTTGCAAAACCATGTTAATCCCTATAGTTAACTCTAGGTCAAGCAATTAGTTTATATTTCTTTTGAAAATCTCCCCAGCCATACAAGTTTCATATCATCTATCAATCTAGCCTATAGCTAACTACATTTTTTTAAAAGTAAGTATAGCTCTAATGCACAAAGTCGATTTCTACTTTCCCTATAAGACGACTTTGACATCCAAAAAATACCGTGATAAAATCCCCTTACAACATAGAGTTAACTCGAAGTCTATACCCATAAAAAGGGGAGATAAATGATGAAGACATATTCTATCAGCGAAGTGGCAAATGAATTAAATCTTACCGTATATACCTTGCGTTACTACGATAAGGAGGGACTTATGCCTTTTGTAGAACGGACACCTAGCGGAACACGATTGTTTAAAGAATCCGATATCGGTGCTTTAAAAGTAATTGAATGTCTGAAAGCCACCGGGATGCCTATTAAGGAAATTAAAAATTTCATTGATTGGTGTTCTGATGGGGATTCCACGTTGCAACAAAGATATGACATGTTCGTGGAACGAAAAGCAAATGTAGAAGCACAGATGGAAGAATTAAAAAAAACCATGGAAATCATTGAACATAAATGCTTATATTACAAGACTGCTTTAGATGCTGGAACGGAAGATATTCATAAAAAGGATAAAATAAAGATTAATAATTAACAGAGACCACCTGTACTTCATAAATGTGTGTATGAAATACAGGTGGTTTTCTGTTTGTATCATTTACGTATTTAAATTCAAATAAAAAAACCAGAATTAAAATCCACTTACTTCGTCCATTATAGAGTTAACTATAAGTCGGGGAATTGGATATAAGCTGGTCAAACAATTGGCTTTGAAAGGTTTTAATTTAGGATCATTTCAAGTCGAGATCTAGAAGTTCTATCTAATATGTTAAATCGTCCATTCATCATGAACAATACCTACAAGATACCACTTGCTGCCCTTTTTCTCATAAACTAGCTTCAAACTGGACCAATCCATACCACTGTATTTCTTAGTGCCTCCAAAGTAATATTCAACCACGATGGAGTTTGGGTACACCTTACGAATATTGTTGACCGTATTTCCTTTCCCTATCGTTTGATTATACCCTACTTTTTTCATATTTTTATAATCGCGGTCATAAATAAAATTACGGTAGTACTGATTAAACGTCGCCTTGATTGGATTACCTGAGCCATCATATGCCCCCCATGTGTAAACGGTCTTGCTGGTTGGGAGCTTTCCTATTTGAGAAGGCTTAAATACAAGGTCAGATCTTTTGTCCACATACGTATAGGGCGAGAACCTAACTCCCTTATCAGGATGAATCATAGTTTTTAATTGTTTCATATTCTTGTTTTTAATAGCCTCAACCGTTACTTTTGCTTTTTTGCTAATGACAGCCTTCGCTTGCTTCGGAGACAGCTTGCTAGATACCGAAACTTGTTGAGCATTTATTTCTTCAAATTTCATTATCGGTTGGGTCTCTTGAACATCTATATGTGTTCCAGATAACAAAACAGTAAGGCCCAAAATAACTCCCTGTATACTCATTACTTTCCCCCTCACTTTAAATAATCATTCGCTTCTTTTTAGATCAAATAGAGTAGACACGATTTTTTAAGGAATTTATCTTCTACATTTAATAGCCTCTTCATTAAAGTACATAGATAGATCTATTCTGTATTTTAATGAAGAGGGAAATTTAGGTCTTATGCTTAACCCACATTCTTATTGAAATACATATTTCACAACAGATGAATGAAGTTTTTGTTTCAGAATACTCTATAAGTTTACATTAATAGTTTTGGCAATTAATGCAGCAGCTTCTTGTCTTTTCATGATTTTTTTCGATTGATAATTAACTGTTCCATCTTTTTTTGGTTTGATTTCAGGTCCATATAACCTCAATGCTACAATAGTTTTAACACTGTCTAAAGCCCATTTATCAGTGGAACCAGATAATTTTGCATCCATCGGCTGAACTCCGCTTAAGGTAAGCACCCGATATACATAGCTTGCAGCTTCCTGACGAGGTATGGTAGCATTTGGCTTAAATGTTTTTGAAGTAGATGTTACAATCCCATACTCTACAGCTGTTTGGACAACAGCTTTTGCTTTATGATTTTTCATATCTGTAAAACGAACAGGGTTATTCGATAATTGGATATTCGTTGCTTTTAATAAAACAGTTAAAAATTCAGCCCTTTTAATCGATTCTTTTCCACCAAATGTGCCATCCTTCTTTGCTTCAAGAGCATCCTGAAGTTGAAGAGTTTGGATATATTTTCTATATGGATCTTTTGTTGAAACGTCCTTGAAAGGTTTATTGAACTACCCCCATCTACTCCACTACGTTTCGTTGAAGAGGGGGATTCCTACGTACAAGATTCTATCGAACCTTAATGGAGTAGGCGATTCCTGTCGCACCGACAGTTAGCAGTACAAACGACTAACCTAGCAAGTCTCCTGCAAAAAAAGAATCTAGTTAGACAGTTAACGCTAATTCTTTTATATTTTTAGATGCGTTCACATCCGCGTTGTCTGTGTGACCACATTTTTGACACACAAATTCAGCTTGCGATGGACGATTGGCTTTTTCTGTATGGCTGCAAGCATGACAACGCTGTGAGGTACATGTAGGATGGACAGCGATGACGGTTTTCCCATACCATTCCGCTTTATATTCGAGCATGGTACGGAATTGTGACCAAGATGCTTCACTGATCGCTTTTGCCAGATGGTGATTCTTCCTCATATTCGCTACCTTTAAATCT
>NZ_JBHHJV010000026.1:0-39293 GCF_042136355.1 Peribacillus sp. Hz7 | reverse complement strand
CAGGGGCAACAGGAAATACAGGCCCAACAGGAAATACAGGCCCAACAGGAAACACAGGTCCAACGGGTAACACAGGTCCAACGGGTAACACAGGAAACACAGGCCCGACAGGAGACACAGGAGTAGCAGGAGCAACAGGAAATACAGGCCCAACAGGAGACACAGGTCCAACAGGGAATACAGGTCCAACAGGAAACACAGGCCCAACAGGAGCAACAGGGGCAACAGGGGCAGCGGGAACAGCGGGAGCAACAGGAGCAACAGGACCTAATCTTCTAGCTGATGGATTCTCGGCTTTTAATACTGCTTTAACTACTGCTGCAAGTACTCAAATTGGCGCCTGGACTGTAACAGACCCTTATTTCTCATCGGCAGCATTTGATCCGGTTACTGGGAACTTTGCAGTACCTGCAACAGGAAGATATGCTTTCGAAGTGACTATTAACTACTCAACAACTGCGGCTATAAGTGTAGCTTTAGGTGCAGGTATAAATCCTTCATTCGTCATTCGTAGAACTGCTCCAGTAACAACTGATCTTATAACTGGATTGGTACCAATATTAAATGTGAATATTTTAGCAGTATTGAGTTTAAGAACAATTCTTGGAGATGGAACAGTAACATTAACAGGTGACGTTCAACTAAATGCAGGAGATGTCGTTGGACTATTCTATGAAGCAGATGGTTTAACAGTTTCGCTTGATTTAGGTGGAGCCGATGCAGCTGGTATTGTTTGGTCAGTTCATCGTCTCACTTAAACGATTAGATAAATAACATCCTTTATAAAAATTAGAGGGTAATCTAAAAGGTCGTTAAACGTCCTTTCGATTACCCTTTTTATTGTTTAGTTTTTAATAGAACTATTATTTATACTCCTTGTTTCTGAAAATACATAAAAAGTCCATACAGAAAATGTAATTCTGAATAGTATATGTACATCTAAGAGATATAAAGGTCGGTTTAGAGAATTATGAAATATTATCATTTACGGATTATATTATTATCTTTCATTGACATAATCTTACTAAGCGTAACCTGTTTTTTATCATTATTGGTCATACAAGGGGAGGAAATAAGATTTAGCCTTCTAATAATGAGTTCGCTGTTTATATATATATTTACTTGTTATTTCTTTCTATTGATATGGAAGACTTATAGAACATTATGGCGTTACGCTGGGGTTCGGGAAATACTTACTGTGGTGAATTCTTTAATTATTGCTAACTTGCTGTACTTGATTTATTATTTGTTTTTCTTAAATACACAATGGTCATTTACTTTGATGCTCTTCTTATGTCTTTGTTCCATTCTGGTCATCAGCGGTTTTCGTGTGTTTTTAATTACAAAACATCAATGGCGGTCTGTCCGAAACCATTCTCATAAAAGAGCATTAATCATCGGTGCGGGTGTTGCAGGAACAAGGGTGGTCAATCAAATTATATCAACAAAAGAATTGGATTATACGCCTATTGGTTTCATTGATGACGACCCTAAAAAACAAAACCTTCAAATACTAGGAATACCGGTGTTAGGAGAACGAGCCGATATCAAAAATGTTGTAAATCAAAATAAAATAACGGATATAATCATTGCCATGCCTTCTGTTCATCAATCTGAAATTCGTGAAATAGTGAATGTTTGTAAAAAAACAAAGGCAAATGTAAGAATATTACCTCCAATAGAGAAAGTGATAAAAGGGCAAATATCCTTTCGTGAAACTTGTGATATTAATTTAAAGGATCTAATTGGAAGAGAAATTATCCAACCGACAGAACGATTAAAGGAATACCTCTTCAATAAGTGTGTACTAATCACGGGAGCTGGGGGATCGATTGGTAGTGAACTGGCTATGCAAGTTGCGCAATGTGAACCGAAGTCGCTTACTTTGCTAGGTCATGGGGAAAACAGTATCTTTAACATCGGGTTAAGGATAAAAGAAAAACTTCCTCATGTAAAAACGAATTTGGTTATTACGGATATTCAAGATCACCACCTTATTGAACAAGCATTTAGGCAATATCGTCCACATATTGTATTTCATGCAGCAGCCCATAAACATGTTCCGTTAATGGAATTAAACGAAAGAGCAGCTGTTCAAAACAATATTTTTGGAACAAAAATTGTGGCGCAAGCATCTGACAAATTTGGTGTTGAACGTTTTGTATTAATTTCCACAGATAAAGCCGTTCACCCTGTAAATATAATGGGCATGACGAAAAGAATAGGAGAAATGATTATTCAATATTATTCGAAAGAAAGTTCAACTAAATTTTCAATTGTACGATTTGGGAATGTTTTAGAAAGTCGTGGCAGTGTCATTCCCATTTTCAAACACCAAATAGAATCTGGTGGGCCAGTTACGATTACACATCCTGATATGGTGCGTTATTTTATGACCATTCCAGAAGCGGTTCAACTAGTATTGGAAGCAGGGGCTTTGTCGGAAGGTGGAGAAGTATTTGTGTTAGATATGGGTAAACCGGTAAAGATTGAAGATTTAGCAAAGAACTTAATCCGTTTATCCGGTTATGAACCAGGTGTAGATATTCCTATTCAATATACAGGCATTCGACCAGGTGAGAAATTAAACGAAACTTTATTTTACGAGAATGAAAAAATAAAGCCTACCAATCATCCTAATATTGTCATTGCTATTCCCTCCAATGACGAAGTGTCCCATTTATTGATGAATATCGAGCAATTAGAACGAACTTTACTACAGTCCTCTGGCAGTATACGTCCAACCCTAATGGAAATCATTCAGAATCAACTAGAATTTTAATAAAGCATTTGTTGAAAAATTCCTCATTACTTTTCCCTTTTGAATCATTTGTCCAATATTGCTTGGCTTTATTATGTTCCAGCGATGGCTTTTTGAAATGATGCGTGAGCTCCTATAACTTAAACATAAATTACAAAGACCTCCGCGAATGCTTTAGTCAATATAGGGGATGAAGGCATAGGATAAACGAATGAACCTATGGGACATAAGTATATGTAAACCTATTTAAAGTCGAGGAGGATCAAATCATAAATGAAAAAAAGTAAGTCAAAAAAGACACCGATAGAGCCAGAAAGAAAATTATGTCTATGCATGATTGTAAAAAATGAATCGAAAATTATTGAAAGATGTTTAGATGCAGCTAAACCGATTATTGATTATGTTTCGATTTGTGATACAGGCTCCACTGACCATACACCTGACATCATTGAAGAATGGTGTGAGAAGAATCATATACCTGGTACTGTGCATCATGAGACGTTTAAAAATTTTGGCTACAATCGAAGTTTAGCGGCTTCGCTTGCGCAAAAGACTTATCCGGAAGCAGATTATTTATTATTGCTCGATGCCGATATGATTTTAACGATAGAACCTCATTTTACTAAGCGTGGTTTAAATGACGATCAATATCTTACGCCACAATCTGACGGTCACATAAAATTTTGGTTAACTCGTCTTTTGAAAACATCTCTACCCTGGAGATCTGTTGGGGTGACACACGAATATTGGGATTTGGATCGGGAGAAGTTAGCTCTTGAGCGACCTATGCATGTAGGTACTGTAGGGAAGTTGGATGGTTTGATGATTTATGATCAAGCAGATGGAGGAAGCAGGGCTGATAAATTCGAACGAGATAAGCGATTATTATTAGAAGGAGTTAATGATCCAACAACTCCTCAAGATTTAAAACCTCGGTATATGTTTTATTTAGCCCAAACATATCATTGCCTTGATGAACCTGAAGAGGCGATTAAATGGTATAGGAAAAGAGTCGAAGCCGGTGGATGGCAAGAAGAAGTATTTTATGCACTATTACAAATAGGTATGTGTTATGAACGGTTAGCCGATATTGCTGCGTATAAACGGATGGAAGAAAGTGATTCTTCCATAATAGATGATTTAAAACGTCAGGAAGAAGAATTCTTTGCTTTGGCTACTGTTTCTTTTCAAAATGCTTGGGTGTACAGACCGAGCCGAGCCGAACCTTTATATGCTCTTGCTAGAATGTATCGAAGTAAGTCAAAACATAGCATAGGATTAATGTATGCTTTACAGGGAAAAGAAATTCCTTTCCCGAAAGACGATATTCTTTTTGTAGATTATCATGTTTATGATTATCTCTTTGATTATGAAATTTCTATATGTGCTTATTATAACGAAAGTAAACGCCACTTGGGCCGCGCTGCCCTGAAACGTCTTCAATCTAAAATCAAAGAATTACCTCCTCATATTATTACAGCTGTCGAAAATAACGCAAAATTTTATTAATCCCATACAATCGAACAACACTAATTTAGGTATGTACAACTTTGAGTAAAAATTCATAATTTGGGTGATCTAAATGACTATTTTAGTTACAGGTGGTGCAGGGTATATTGGTAGCCATATATGTGTTGAACTTCTTCAACATGGCTATGAAGTAGTCGTTGTCGATAATCTCTCTAACAGCAGCTTTGAATCTATAAAACGGGTAAAAGCTATAACAGGAAAGGATATGAAATTTTATCAGATTGATATTCTTGAACAAGAAAAATTAGATTTGGTCTTTTCTGAGAATACAATTGAAGGAGTCATTCACCTTGCTGGTTTGAAAGTGGTAGGAGAATCTGTTCAAAATCCTCTTCAATATTATAAAAATAATCTTATAGGAACTCTTGTGCTTTGTGAGGTTATGGACAAATACAATGTTAAGAAAATGGTATTCAGTTCATCGGCTACGGTTTACGGTATTCCTAAAAAAGTTCCGATTTCAGAGGATTTTTCACTTGGAGCAACTAATCCTTATGGGAGAACGAAATTAATGGTTGAAGAAGTGTTGAGGGATTACTATATTTCTAATCATAATTGGAGTATCGTTATATTACGTTATTTTAATCCTATTGGAGCACATCCAAGTGGAAAGATTGGTGAAGATCCGAGCGGTATACCGAACAATCTAATGCCTTATGTTACTCAGGTGGCAGTAGGGAAGTTAAAAGAGTTAACGGTCTTTGGAAATGACTATCCTACAGTAGATGGCACGGGTGTAAGAGATTATATTCATATTGTCGACTTAGCTAAGGGGCATATGAAAGCTTTGGAAAAGACTATGACTTCCAAAGGAATTGAAGTCTATAATTTAGGTACAGGTATTGGTTACAGTGTATTAGAAATAATCGCAGCTTTTGAAAAAGTATCTGGACGGAAGATTCCATATAAGTTTGCTGAGCGTAGAGCTGGTGATATAGCAATCTGTTATGCGAATCCTCTAAAGGCAAAAATTGATCTAGGATGGATAGCTAAAAGGGGAATCGAAGAAATGTGCGCAGATTCATGGAACTGGCAATCGAAAAATATGAATGGGTATAGCTGATATTCATTGTAATCAATATTTTAGCTCTAGCTTGATAAAGCTAGAGCTAAGTTTATTCCTTTAAAATATATCCCACTTTATCAACTACTTCTTGAATCTTTTTACTATTTGTACTATACATCTTTTTTGCTTCTGCATTTTTTGTTCCAAGAGCAAATAGTTCTAAGTCTGCTTGGCATTTTTTTAGTGTTGCATATAATAATGGCATTTCTTGTGGAGAGGGGACTTGGATTTTATCATCAAATAAATCAATGGTGATCTGCCCATAAGAGTCGACTTGTCCAAGGAAGACATTTTCAATTGTTACTCCTAACTTTTCTAACTCCGTATGTAACCAACCTCTGCTTCGACCTGCTTGGGCTAATGGCTCATCTAATACTTCACCATCCATAATGACTGTTTGTGGTTCTTTAACAGCTGGAAATTTCATATTCAAATCTTTCGGTGTTAAAGGCTGGTGTTCCTTTTTTAACATAACATTGAAGTCGCCTGTTGCCTCTAATACAGCGAACTCTACATCGGCGACTCGATAGACATCTTTTTTTCGAAGCAATGTTAATAATTCATCCGTCGTGTATCGTTCTTTTTTTAGATTTTCTTCTAAGACTTTCCCATCTTTAATGAAAACCGTTCCTCTTCCTTCTATAAAGTCACGAAGGGGTTTGCTTTTTAACGAAAGTAATCCAGCAAGAAACGGAAGTGCTGCAATAGTTAGCATGGATAGAACACCTAAAGAAATTTTTTGGTCCAAGCCAGTAACAACTTCAGCACCTATATTCCCAATTGTAATACCATTAACATATTCGAAGAAAGACAGCTGGGAGATTTGTTTTTTTCCTAACCCTTTCGTAATTAAAAAAAGAACAATTAGGAAAAAGACAGATCGGAGAACGATATTTAACCAATCCGGCATTTATTTGCACCTCCTAACATAGAGTCCGTTTTGTTAGCTAAAAACCTTTATATTGAAATTCTTCTCTTTCTAATTCGCCCACTCGCCTTTGTAAATCTGTCGCGACTTCATTGACAATAAGCATCGTCTCATGGAAGGTGCGTTGTGATTCACTATCTTGAGATCGAATCGCTAAGCTAGATAAATTTGCTTCAATCCCTTTTAGACTTGCAAGACATTGTTTAACTTCTGAGGCGATAGTCATACGGTGGTTCCCCCTTCGTATTCAATTGATACTGCATGAGCGATACAAGGAATTGTTTCGCTTTGCTGAAAGGTAAGCGGAGAGAGTAGAGCTCCAGTTGCGACGACTAACATTCGTTTAAATTCACCCTGTTTCATCCGGTTTAATAAATGGCCATATACAACGGTTGCAGAACAACCTGCACCGCTCGCTCCTGATAAAACGGGTTGTCCTTCTCGATAAATCATTAATCCGCAATCTTGATATTGATTTTCTTGTATAGGTGTTCCATGCTTTTTAAATAAATCAAGTGACGCTTCATGGCCAATCTTTCCAAGGTCTCCTGTTACAATCAAATCATAATAAGAGGGATCGATATTTCGATCTTTTAAATGAGCCTCAATTGTATCAACGGCAGCTGGGGCCATAGCACCTCCCATATTAAATGGATCGGTTAATCCCATATCAATGACTCTCCCGATTGTCGCTGACGTGACGAAAGGTCCGTCTCCTGTATCACTAAGTACAGCAGCTCCTGCGCCCGTTACTGTCCATTGGGCAGTGGGCGGTTTTTGGCCGCCATATTCTGTCGGATATCGAAATTGTTTTTCAACGGCTGCGTTATGACTAGATGCCCCGGTTAATAAATATTTTGCGCCCTTAGCATTAATGATGGAAGCTCCTAGTGCTAACCCTTCCATTGATGTGGAGCAAGCACCGAATAGTCCGAAGTAGGGGGTGCCAATCGTACGGGAGGCAAAGCTTGTTGGCGTGATTTGATTGATTAAGTCTCCCCCAAGTAGAAACTGGATTTGTTCTTTTTGAAGTTCAGCTTTTTCAATGGCGCGTAAACAAGCTTGTTCAAATAGGACTTTATGGGCTTTTTCATAGGAATCTTGATTAAGCCATAAATCTGAATGTAAGAGATCGAAATCATTAGGGATCGCCCCGTTTGCTTCAAAAGGACCTCCGACAGTACCTGTGGAGAGAATGACGGGCTTATGATCGAAAACCCATGTACGATGTCCTTGTAACATTATAAGCCACCCCACTGTATTAAAATCGTTTTGATGAAGGCTACGACAAAAGCAGAGAATACGCCAAATAATATGACGGAACCGGCTAATTTAAAGATATTTCCTCCGACACCTAACACAAGCCCTTCTGTTCGATGCTCAATAGCAGCAGAAATAACAGCGTTGCCGAATCCAGTAAGTGGGATGGCAGAGCCGGCACCACCAAATTGCCCAATTCGATCATATACGCCAAAGCCTGTGAGCAACATCGCGATGAAGATGAGTGTTCCTGCAGTAGGGTTTCCCGCTGTTTGTTCTGTGAAATCAAAATAATAGATATAAAAGATTTGGATTGCTTGCCCAATTAAACAAATGGAGCCCCCTGTCAAAAATGCTTTCAGACAATTTTTGAAGACGGGCCTTTTGGTTTCAAGTTGTGATTGCATTTCTTGATATTGTTGTTGTACAGGTGTTAATAGCTTTTTTTTATTGTTTGACATACTTTGTGACTCCTCTTTCATTCTGAGGTTTCAATTTGTAAGAAAAGGTTGGTTAGAAGCAACCAACCTTTTCTTAATTATAAATTTTAATACCTAGCCTCAGGTGTCTTACGATTTTATTGTTGTTTGTATTGAGGCTCTTCTTCTTGAATTTGTTGAACGCGTGGAGAAAGGCTATCAACAATTGATTGCGTTTGTTGAGCTGCTTGTTGATACAGCTGCTTAGCTTGTTGGTTATCTGTTTGTAAAGCAAATGTTTCAAAGCTTGCTTGTGCACTTTTTAATCCAGCTAATGTTTGTTGAACTTGATTGATTACAGTCATCTAAAAATCCTCCTGAAAATGTATTGAATTACAATAATAGAATGTTTAAAAATAAATTTTTTATGTGTGTATGGAGTAGTAAAGTTATGGGATTTTATAACTGTGTCACAGTGACTTGAGTGATTGTGGACAAATTGTGTATATATTTGTGGATATTTAGTTTGCATTTGTTGTAAAATCCTGTTATGATAGGAGTAATTATTTTTGTTCGGTATTGAAGGATTCTTAAAGTGTAACTTTTCGTTTCGATGAAAACCTAGGGCAAGGATAGTAATATAATGTGCATAAGATGCACACAGGAGGCAACAACAATGGAACAAGGTAAAGTAAAATGGTTTAATGCAGAAAAAGGTTTCGGTTTCATCGAGCGCGAAAACGGAGATGACGTATTCGTTCACTTTTCAGCAATCCAAAGCGAAGGTTTCAAAACTTTAGAAGAAGGTCAAGACGTGACTTTCGAAGTTGAGCAAGGACAACGTGGAGCACAAGCTGCTAACGTTCAAAAAGCTTAATAAAACCTATGCAAAGCAAACTCCATTATGGAGTTTGCTTTTTTTGTGTAGAATAGAATAAAGTCACAGTGACATTTAGGATTGTGAATAAATTGTGGATAACTTTAAATATTCAGAAATTTCACGAAAAATCATTCAAACGCCTATTTGAATATAGAGTGTGATGTGGTAGTCTATAATCAAATAAAGATTTGAATGAGGGATGTTGGAGATGGCTGATACAAAGGATTATTGTGAGGTTTATAGTTATGATGAACCAAAAGTGAATCGAGTCCAGCAAGAAATGAGTACGGTCGATATTGCAAGTATCTCGAGGTTGTTTAAAGTCATTGGTGATGAGAATCGAGCCAAGATTGCCTATCTGTTGAGTCAGGAAGGCGAATTATGTGTGTGTGATATTTCCAATATTATCGGTGCTTCAATGGCGACCACTTCCCATCATCTAAGGACCTTATTAAAACATGCGATTGTGAAGTTTCGTAAAGAAGGGAAGCTAGCTTTCTATTCTTTAGACGATGACCATATTAAACAATTAATGATGATTGCTTTAGAGCATCAGCAGGAGGTGAAAGTCGATGGGCGAAGCACAGACTAAAACTTACCGAATTCAAGGATTATCGTGCACAAGCTGTGCAGCCAAATTTGAAAAAAACGTAAAAGAATTAGATGGTGTAGAAGATGCCAAACTTAACTTCGGCGCCTCCAAAATTTCTGTGCAAGGTGAAACGACAATTGAGGATTTAGAAAGAGCTGGTGCATTCGATCATTTAAAACTCCGTGATGATAAAGAGCAGGTTACTAAAAAAGAATCATTTTGGAAGCAAAAAGAAAATATAAAAGTATTGGTTTCAGCCATTTTACTTGTTTTAGGATGGCTCCTTAGCAAACAGTACGGTGAAGGTCATATCATACCCGTTCTAGGCTATGCAGCATCGATTTTGATGGGTGGCTATACTCTATTTATTAACGGATTAAGAAACTTAGTCAGACTTCAGTTTGATATGCATACATTGATGACCGTTGCCATTATTGGAGCGGCATTCCTTGGAGAATGGGGAGAAGGTGCATCGGTTGTCATTTTGTTTGCGATTAGTGAAGTGCTGGAGAAATATTCAATGGATAAAGCGCGAAACTCTATTGAATCGCTTATGAATATTGCCCCAAAAGAAGCGTTAATTCGTAAAGGACATCATGAAATGCTTATTCATGTCGATGATATTGAAGTTGGCGATATTATGATTGCCAAGCCAGGGCAAAAGCTTGCGATGGATGGAGTGATTGTAAAAGGTGCTTCAACGTTGAATCAGGCAGCGATTACAGGTGAATCGGAGCCGATTTTTAAAACAATCGATGGAGAAGTGTTTGCCGGAACGTTAAACGGCGAAGGGTTATTAGAAGTTCAGGTAACGAAGCGTGTAGAAGATACGACACTTGCGAAAATCATTCATCTTGTGGAAGAGGCACAAGCAGAAAAAGCACCTTCCCAAGCGTTTGTCGATAAGTTTGCAAAATATTATACACCCGCGATTATGCTGATTGCTCTAGCGATTGCTCTTGTGCCGCCGCTTTTTGCAGGTGGAGATTGGAGCGAATGGATTTATCGAGGCTTAGCGGTTCTTGTGGTCGGTTGCCCTTGTGCACTAGTCATCTCGACACCTGTTGCGATTGTGACAGCGATTGGGAACGCAGCGAAAAATGGTGTTCTTATTAAAGGTGGCGTGTATTTGGAGGAAACTGGATCGTTAAAAGCAATTGCTTTTGATAAAACAGGTACGCTAACAAAAGGAGTACCGGAAGTTACAGACTTTGTTTTATTAACACGAGATGTGAAAGAAGAAGATGTGTGGACGATTGCGGCAGCGTTAGAGCATCGTTCACAGCACCCGCTCGCATCAGCTATTGTTCGAAAAGCAGAGGCGGTGGGAGCTTATGATTATGCAGTACATGTAGAAGATTTTACATCGATTACGGGTAAAGGCATTAAAGGAAGCATTTCTAATTGTCTATATTTCATTGGCAGTCCTCAATTATTTGCTGCATACAATATAGATCTTCAAATCAAGCAGCAAATTAGCCAGCTTCAAAACGAGGGAAAAACAGTAATGGTCCTTGGAACAGAGGGAGAAATATTAGCTTTGATTGCAGTAGCTGATGAAATAAGAGAGAGTAGTAAAGAAGCAATCCGCAAGCTTCATGCACTGGGCATTGAAAAAACGATTATGCTGACAGGTGATAATGAAGGCACCGCGAAAAGTATTGGAGCTATAGCTGGCGTCCATGAGATTCAAGCTAATTTATTGCCGCAAGATAAGCTTGCTTTTATGAAGAAAACACAAGAAACGTATGGCCGAGTAGCGATGGTTGGCGATGGAGTGAATGATGCACCGGCTCTTGCATCCGCAACGGTTGGAATTGCAATGGGCGGGGCAGGAACGGATACAGCTCTTGAAACAGCAGATATTGCTTTAATGGGCGATGATTTATCGAAGTTACCCTATACAATTAAACTAAGCCGTAAAACATTGCAAATTATTAAGCAAAATATTACATTTTCGCTTGCTATTAAGCTGATCGCGTTATTGTTAATTGCACCAGGTTGGCTAACACTTTGGATGGCGATTTTTGCGGATATGGGAGCAACACTTATTGTGATGCTGAATAGTTTACGATTATTACGTGTAAAAGATTAACAAAAGCTGCAGGATTTCTTCGGGAATTCTGCAGCTTTTGTACTTTAACCTTAAAGTAAAGATGCGACATCGACTTTCACCATTAGAGGCGACAAATCATGTTTTTCTAATATTTTGAACGTACATTGTAAAAGGAAAATGCGTATGATAAGCTTTGGCTACATTTGTTGCTTTAAGGGGGAGATACATATGAAGGAATTAGAGCAAAGAGCGATTTTAGTTGGCGTGAACTTGAATAATGAACGTGATTTTGAGTATTCGATGGAGGAGCTGGCCAATTTAGCGGCAGCTTGTGAAGTAGAGGTAGTCGGCGAGTTAAGTCAAAATTTGCAGCGAATCAATCCCTCGCATTATTTAGGTACAGGAAAAACGGAAGAAGTGAAGGCGTTAATCCATGCTCAGGATGCGAATCTAGTCGTGTTTAATGATGAATTGTCGCCCTCGCAAATTCGTAATTTGGAAAAGGACTTGGAATGTAAGGTTATTGATCGAACGATTTTAATTCTTGATATTTTTGATAAGCGAGCAAAGACGAAAGAGGCTCAGCTGCAAGTTGAAGTAGCCAAACTTCGGTATATGCTGCCGCGTTTGAATGGTTTACGTGAATCGTTAGGAAGACAAAGTGGCGGTGTTGGCACGA
Organism: Peribacillus sp. Hz7; assembly: GCF_042136355.1. Classification (NCBI taxonomy): domain Bacteria; kingdom Bacillati; phylum Bacillota; class Bacilli; order Caryophanales; family Bacillaceae; genus Peribacillus; species Peribacillus sp. Hz7. Next base: position 27,122 of record NZ_JBHHJV010000026.1, on the reverse strand, counting down.
GTAACCGCGGATCAGGTGAGAAACAAGTTGAGTTAGATCGCCGCCGAATTGAAGAAAGAATAACGATGTTAAATAAAGAATTAGAGGAGCTTGTTGCGCATCGACAAACACAGCGAAAACAACGCAAGAAGAAGGGGCTGCCGGTTGCAGCGCTTGTTGGATATACGAATGCTGGAAAGTCAACATTTATGAATGCGTTTGTTGAGCGGTTTCACCCGAACTTTGATGAGAAGCAAGTGTTTGAAAAAGATATGTTATTTGCAACGCTAGAAACATCAGTTCGTCATATTCCTTTACCTGATAAGAAGGAATTTTTATTAACAGATACAGTTGGGTTTGTATCCAAATTACCGCATCATCTTGTTAAAGCTTTTCGCTCTACATTAGAGGAAGTGGCGGAAGCGGATTTATTGATTCATGTCGTTGATTACGCGAATCCAAATTATGAACAGATGATAGAAATCACGAATGAGACGTTAAAGGGAATTGGGATTAAGGAAATTCCAACGATTTTTGCTTATAATAAGGCAGATTTGACGGAGGGAGAAATTCCTCGTGTAGCAGGAGATCGAATTTATTTATCTGCGAAAAAGCGAATGGGCATGGATGAGCTGATTGGCATGATTAAAGAGCAGCTGTTTCAAGATTATGTTCAGTGCCACATGCTCATTCCGTATGACAAAGGGCAAATCATCTCCTATTTTAATGAACAGGCCAACGTCATAGAAACAACCTATGAAGAAAATGGCACCCTTATTCAACTCGAATGTAAACAAAGCGACTATGATAAATACCAAGCGTATGTTGTGTCACAGTGACATTCACAGATGTGGATAATATGTGTATAACTTTGTGGATAAACAAAACCCTGGCTGCTTTAGCGGCCAGGGTTCTGTTGATTAGTATTCGTCTTTTTTAGATAAGCAGTGGTCGCATTCCATTAGGTATGATTCGTGTTGTTCCTCAATTTGTTGGCCGCATTCTGCACATTGTTTTGATGGTAAGTTACGGAAGAACTCCATTGGATTTTTTGTTTGCATGATTATTCCCCCTATTATCATTTTTTACAAATCTCGTATACTTCAAAAAGTACCTATATTTATTCTTCGATTTTCGAAAGGCAACGATCACATTCCATTAAATAAGATTCTGCTTGCTCCACTACAGTTTCTCCACATTCTGAACAATGTTTAGCCGGGATACTTTTGAAAAACTCTACAGATTTTTTTGTTTGCATGATGATGCCCTCCTAAAATTTTTATATAAGGCCGTTCATATATACCAGGCGCATACGGTTGCATAGATATAGGTAATTGTATTTATTCAGCTCGTTTTGAAAGGCAGCGATCGCACTCCATTAAATGGTCTAGTGAGTGAACTTTCATCCTTTCTCCACATTCCGGACAATGCTTCGTAGTTGTGCTTTTGAAAAACTCTACTGACTGTTCCCCTTGCATTTCTCGCCCCTCCTTTTTGTAGTACAGTTTAATAATTTGTATGTTGTTATAATACAGTATATACCTTAAATTGGAAAATGTATAGGCTATTTTACAAAAAATTTCAAAAAAGAGAGCTGACTAGCGAAAAAGCTAGTCAGCTCAACGTTTATCCCACACTTAACGGGCAGTAAGCCCCTGCCTCAAGCTTACGAGGAAACAAAGAAGATTGGTGGGGGACAACTGCCCTCATCTAGTTGCGGCTCCTAGCCCCTCGAGGTCATAAGCTGGCATGCTCTGTGGCAAACTGCGCCACGCCGCATTTCAACTTATGCTTGTCGGGGCTGAACAGTCGCCTCGCTTTTGTAGTAAAGGTCCGATTGGTGAGATATAGTGAAACTTACCTTTGTGGTTTTCAAAGGTAAGCTTTTACCAATCAGGTTCGTACGGTCACTTGATTGAAGCGAAATTGAAGCGAAGCGGAAATCTTAGTGACCGTAGAACGTGGCTAACCATCAGTGGGGGATGAAAGAAAATCCCCTACTGATGGAAGTTTCACTTTATTATATAGCGGTCGGTAAATTCGTTAGAATAGCAGCTAACACAAGAACGATAATCCCAAAACAAAATTCGATAAGCACAGAAGGTCCTAGTGTTTTTTTCTTTCCTTTGATTCGGAAAAAGTGATAGGCTCCAAACAGAATCATAGCAAGTGTTAATGCAACTTTTGCAAGTAATACTTGTCCATAAAGAGTGGTCAATAAGGAATCCATTGAATCGATATGAAGAAGACTGCTGCAGACTCCGCTCGTTAAAAGCACGGAAACAAAAATGAGCGCCCAGGACGAAAAGTTGTGCAATACTTGCCAATACACTGTTTTTCGCTCGTCGGGATTGGTTACGTGTTTTGCAGCACGCGGTAACACTAAACAAATCGCCAATAATCCACCGAGCCATAAAGACATAGCTGCTAGATGCAGGAAATTCATCGTAATGGCGGCCGCTGGAATCGAAGCCATCATCGTATGACCGATAAATGATTTAGCCAGCATGAGACTGAGAAGTAATAGGATAACTAAAGCAGCAGCCCATTTTCTTGAGGCTTTATGTAAAAGCCAAGTGCTTAACAATAGAAAGAACAGTAATACAATTTCTACAAACCAAACTGTACCAAAGGTTGTAAGAGTTAAAGTATCACTTATTGATCCAGAAATACTCCGCGCTTGTAATGGGAGACTAAGCAGGATACTGAGCGTAAGTCCAACATAAGAAATCCATAATAGCAGCTTACTTCGGTTATTGATGTGAAAAGATACTGTATTAGGCAATAACTTTAAGTGAAAGAATAAAACTCCTATATAGAGCGATAGACTTCCGTATAATAAGCTTTGAGTTAGAGTGTGACCGATTTCTGGTGTAGTCTTCTCTGGTTGTACTTTTTCTTCTACAACAGGTGTCTTTTCTTCTACAGTCGTTTCTTCTTGCTTAATTTCTTCTTTCTCAATTGGTTTTTCGGCTGGTTTAACGTCAACAACAAAAGAAAGAGAACCTTCTGTTGGGTGACCATCTTTAGAAACAACCTTCCACTTTAATGTATATGGTCCATTTTCAACTTCGTTTGGAAGTTTGTTTTTTAGTACGTTATCTTCTAGTACATTTTCATCGGCGTCCACTCGTTCTCCAGATTCGTTGTACACTTCAAGAGAATAAAACGCAGCTTGAATAGGAGCGTTAAACGTTACACTAACAGTTGATGGAAGTGTATCTAAAATTTCACCTTCTCCTGGTGTAGATTGAATCACATGTGAGTGTGCTAGAGTGAAGCTTGGGAAGGAAAAGCTGAGTAATAACAAAATAAGCAGCCCAAATCCTTGTTTATTCATTATGTATCACCTCAAATTTCTTTGTTTGTGCTAAACAGTATAAAACAAAGTTGTGAAATTAGTATGAAGAGTTATTCCGATAAAGGAATAACTTTTTTATTTTTTAGGCTCTGTTATAGGATGTTGTGGATTTGTTAGTCACACTCTTATTTAACAAAGTTATTTTGTGGTAAATTATTGAAAATAAAAAACTTACTTGACGCAATTAAAATATTATTTTAAACTTACTAACTATAAGTAACTTATATATTTAAAGTAATAAATAGGGGGAGTATTTACGTAATGAAGAAAAATTATGAGCTAGGTTCATTGATTTTACGTGTCGTGTTGGGAGTATCTTTTTTGATTCACGGCTTTATCAAGTTTAATGATGGAATTGCTGGCACAGCTGGTTGGTTTGATAGCATTGGTATTCCTGGATTTACAGCTTATGTTGTAGCTCTTATTGAAGTTGTCGGGGGAATAGCGATGATTCTTGGGATTGGAACAAGAATTGTAGCAGCCTTGTTCGCTGTTGTGATGTTAGGAGCTATTTTCACAGTTAAATTAAGCGTGGGCTTTGCAGGAAATGGTCAAATGGCGGGATATGAATTAGATTTAGCGTTTCTAGCAATGTCTGTTTATTTACTGTTAAATGGTAGCGATAAGCTTTCTTTACAAGCTATATTGAAACCAAATCAACAATCATAGATACAAAAAAAGCTGATTAGTGCTCCGTGCTAATCAGTTTTTTTTATATGCTTCTTCAAAAAAATGTATAAAAAATGGTGGGAATCGTGCTACATTTAGAAAGTTAGTTTTAGTAGAAATATATAAGTGGATTTTTTGAAGATGGAAGGATGCGTGGAATGCAGATTGTAGTCATAATCAGTTGTACGTTATGTTTATTGTTCTTATTTTACTCTATTATTCCGACCGTCATAATTCGCATATGTGGATGGGGAATCACTCAAAAAGTGAAAGGCGAGAATCGGATTGCTTTAACGTTTGATGATGGCCCTAACCCCGAATATACAACGCAATTATTAGATTTGTTAAAAAAGTATCAGGTGAAGGCTTCTTTCTTTGTCGTAGGAAGCAAGGTGAAAAGTAATTCTGATCTTGTGAAGCGGATGCACCAGGAGGGACACACGATTGGGATTCATCACTTTCAGCATAGATCGAGCTGGTTTATGCCTCCATTTATATTAAGAAGGCAGTTATATGTAACGGAACAAGCTATTAAGGAATGTACGAATGAGAAGGTCGCGTTTTACCGACCTCCTTGGGGACATTTTAATTTGTTTACCCTATTTTTGAGTAAAAACTACCATATTGTTATGTGGTCGCATATTTTTGGAGATTGGAAAGTGAAAAACTGCCAGCAAACTTTACTCGATGAATTGCGATTAGCGACAGAGCGCGGCTCGATTCTTCTGCTTCATGACTGCGGGGAAACGTTAGGGGCTGATCAGGAAGCACCGCGATATATGCTCGAACAATTAGAGGTATATTTACACGAAAGTAAAGAAAAAGGTATACGCTTTATGACGTTAAATGAAATGAAGAGGATATCATGAATAGCGAAACAATTTTACAGTATATTGATTTATACGGATATTTGATTATTTTTCTGTTTTTATTCTTTGGGATTGTCGGGATTCCTGCTCCGGAAGAATCTCTTCTTTTTTTAATTGGTGTATTGATTGTACATCATCAACTTTCATTTGGCTGGGCCGTATTATGTGCTCTTTTAGGTACTTTTATTGGCATGCTTACGGCGTTTCTATGTGGGAGGTATATCGGATATCCTTTTATTCATAAATACGGTAAGTATGTTGGTATTACTTCTGAAAGGTGGGAGAAAGTCCAACATAATTATACCAAAAATGCTTATAAAACCATTCTATTCGGTTTTTATATGCCGGGTATTCGCCAAATGAGCCCGTATTTTGCCGGCATCGCAAAAATTCCATTTGGTGCATTTTTTCTGTTTTCTCTACTAGGCACTCTTCTTTGGGTTATTCCGTTTATTTTGGCGGGGTATTATATCGGGCAGACGTTTAATGTTAATCCTGTTTATGTTCCTTATTTAGGGGTTCTGTTCTTAGCGATTTTTGTCATTTATATGTTGGTGAAGTATATACGTAAGAAACGTTTACAACATCGTGATAGGATGTAACAAAAGATGAAGTAGACTGATCATTATAAAAGTTTGAAAATAAGAATGTCTGATTTTCAGTGAATCGTTGTGAAGAATTTCTTATAGAATCGGAGCTGAAATAGATGAAGAAGATATTGTTTTTGCCTCTTTTACGCATGCAATCAGGTCATCATCAAGTAGCAGATGCTTTAATAGATATGTTACATGCCCGTATGAACGGAATTATATGTAAAAAAATAGACTTAATAAGTTATACGAATGAATCTTTAGAAAAGGTGGTGACGAGCAGTTATTTAAGCTGGATTCGCTATGCACCAGAAACGTATAACTTTGCCTACAAAAATTTTTTCTACGATACACGGGCGAATGCTCGACTGATAAAGTGGTATAATCTTATCTTTTTGAAAAAAATGGAGCAATTGCTAAAGCACGAAAGACCTGATTTAATCGTATGTACACATGGGTATCCTTCCTATCTTCTTAGTCAGCTGAAGAAACAAGGGAAATGTCATGTTCCGATTATCAATGTGTATACAGACTTTTTTATTAATAGTGTATGGGGAAGAGAGGGAATTGACTTTCATTTTCTCCCTAGTCAGGAAGTAAAGGAACAGTTGATAAGGAAAAACCAGGTTCCTAAACACCGTATGGTTGTAACAGGGATCCCTGTTCACGAAGAAATTACGAAAACAGTTCGTTTCAAGAAGTGTAATAATCGCCCCATTATTTTAATTGCGGGAGGTAATAGCGGTCTTGGTGGGATATTAACATTGTCTCATGCATTAAAAAGTACTGAGTATTTTGATTTTATCGTGCTTTGTGGAAAGAATCAAAAGCTATATGATGAAATTCTTTCTTGGAATAGCAGTCATATTCAACCATTGTCATATGTATCGTCAAGATCGGAAATGAATGCACTATACGAACAAGTAGATGCCATCGTTACGAAACCTGGCGGCGTGACTGTTAGTGAAGCGATAAAAAAAAGACTGCCGATTATCGTACATTCCTTTCTTCCTGGTCAGGAGGAAATAAACCTTCATTATTTAACAAAATCAGAGCTTGTCTTCACATTAGAACAGAATCAACCATTTGAAAAACAATTGCTTCGTCTATTAAAGACCAATCAAAAAGTGAATCGTTGGAATCTAGCGGTTGATACTTATGAAAAAGGAATAGAAATAGGACCAGATCGGATGGTGGAGGTCATCACACGCATGATGGGTCTGCAAATGGACTCGTCCAGTGTCGTTTAATATATGGCAATATTGGTACATTCATTCGTTTCCGTTATATTAAGAGCTGCGTGCGTTCATAATTATGAATGGCTTATGGTACACTTTAATGAAGGAAGTTAATCATAATTGAGGTGTCAAAAAGTGAAAACAGTAGTTGTAATTGGTGGCGGAATTACTGGATTATCTACGATGTATTATTTGCAAAAAGCGGTAAAGGCAAATGATTTAGATGTACGTTTGATTCTTATAGAAGCACAGGAACAGTTAGGCGGTAAAATTTGTTCTGTTCATAATGGAGAGTTTATTATCGAAACGGGTGCAGATTCGATTGTCACGCGCAAAGAAAATGTTATCCCGTTTATTAAAGAGTTAGGATTAGAGGAAGAAGTCGTTTATAATGCGACGGGAAGATCTTTCTTATATAGTGACAGCGAGTTAAAAATGATTCCGGAAGATGCGATGTTCGGTATTCCAATGAGCTTAGAATCGTTAGCGACAACGACTTTAATCTCGGCGGAAGGAAAAGTCGAAGCGTTAAAGGATTTTTATACATTGAATGACACGTTTACAAAAAATGATTCAGTGGGAGCCTTTCTTGAACATTTTCTTGGCAAAGAGCTGGTGGAGAAACAAATTTCTCCCGTATTATCGGGCGTTTATTCAGGTAAGCTCAACGATTTAACGATTGCTTCTACTCTTCCTTATTTAATTGATTATAAAAATGAATATGGCAGCATCATTCGCGGCCTAGAAGCGAATAAGGAAAAGTTTAAAGGAACAGCCAATCGTAAATTTTTATCGTTTAAAAACGGTTTATCGACCATTATTAATCGACTAGAAGAAGAGTTGATGGACTCAGTTGAAATCATTAAAGGTGTACAAGCAAAGAAAGTTGAAAAAACATCTGATCGTTATCTTCTTACATTTACAAACTATAAAGAAGTAGAAGCAGATTATGTCGTATTAAGTACACCGGATTCCGTAGCGAAACAGTTACTGCAAAATGAGGAATTGAACGAAGAGTTTAATCAGTTCAAAAATAGTTCGATGATTAGTATTTATCTTGGTTTTGATTTGCCAGATAGTGAGTTACCACAAGATGGAACGGGCTTTATTACGACAGAAGGCAGTGATTTAATATGCAATGCTTGTACGTGGACAAGTCGAAAATGGTCGCATACGTCAAAGAATCATCATTTGCTAGTCCGTCTTTTTTATAAAAGTTCCAGTCCGCATTATGAACGATTACGAAAGATGAACGAAGCTGAATTAGAAGAGGTTGCATTAGCTGATATTCGAAATAGTCTAGGGATTACGGGACAGCCTGTGGCAAGTGAAATCACGAAGTGGCATAATAATATGCCCAATTATCATATTACGCACCATCAAATTGTAGAGTCACTCCAAGAAAAAATGAAGTCACGCTATCCGAATATTCTTTTAGCAGGGTGTTCATACTTCGGAGTGGGAATTCCTGATTGTATTGCGAATGGGGAGAAAACAGCAGTAAGATTAACCGAGCTTTTACAGATGAAGTCATGATAGACCTATCCATTTTGGATAGGTTTTTTTGTATATCGACAATTTCATGGCAATCTAACATTTACTTAAAGCTGCCTAGTGAAAAGGCGTACGAAATCGTAGTTTCGCACGCCTTTTCACTAGATAGTAATCGCTTAAATGATATGGAAATAGGTCAAAACATTTTTACTAATCAACAAAATGGTAACAAAAATAAATAAGAGGCGTACATATGAAGCGCCTTTTTTAATAGCAAATTTGGTACCAATTAATGCACCCGCAATCATGGCTAGGCCCATCGGGATTCCATAAGAAAAATTAACAGAACCCATAGCTAAAAAAATAATAAGTGCAGCGATATTACTACCAAAATTTAATATTTTAGCATTCCCGGCTGCCTGTACAAAATCAAAACCAATCATCAAAAATGCAAATAATAAGAAAGATCCTGTGCCAGGTCCGAGAAAACCATCGTAAAATCCAATAGCGAATATAGCGAATATAAAAATCGTCGCTTTCTTCCAATTTAGTCCTTTGTAAACGGCCTCTTTTCCCCAATCTTTTTTTACAATCGTATAAATAGCCACAATAATTAATAATACGAGTATGAGCGGCTTTAGTATTTCAGAAGATACAAAGTGAACAACATATGCACCTAAAATGGCTCCTATAATGGTAAGTGGAAATAGTTTTATGACCAGTTTGAAATTGATTTTCCCAGCCTTAATAAAGGCGAGGGTACTTGTTAAGGATCCCATTGAGCTGGCCAGCTTATTTGTAGCAAGAGCTGTTGAAGGGGGAAGTCCTGTAAATAGTAGAGCGGGTATAGAAATGAGCCCGCCGCCTCCTACAACTGAGTCAATGAATGCAGCGATAAAGCCAGCTATTATTAAAAATAGCAAGGTGTAGAGATTGATGTCTTCCATAACTTTTTTTGCGCTTCCTTCCAAAGGGAATATCTAGTTGATGTTATAAGACTAGCGGAAAAGGAAGGAAGTGTAAATAAGAAAAAGTTTCATTAGCAATCTTAGAGATTGTTGATTCGGTAATGAGCTTTTCTTAGAATTTAAATTGCATAGGAAATAAAAACAGAGAGTGTACTATTGGAGTGAAATAGGGCACTCTCTGTTTTTTTAATTGATTAATTTAGGGATTTTTTGTTTGTTAAGGTGTTCAGAACTATAAATATGGTTATTTATGGTAATATGAAGATAACTCTAGAGAGGAGGGACTTATATTTCAATGGATAAAGTCTTAAAGAGTTTAGCAGTTATCCTACTAGTTCTACCGCTTGTTTTTTCATATGCATCTACTTCACATGTACAAGCAGCAAGCACCAAAGTCGCTTATGTAGATATTACTTCAGGTGTTTTAAATGTTAGGAGTGGGGCAAGTACAACTCATACAATTGTTGGTTCTTTAAAAGATAACGCCAAAGTAACAGTGTATTCTGTTACAAAAAGCGGATGGGCAGAGATTAATTATAAGAGTAAAAAACGATATGTATCCAATCAGTACTTACGATATTATCAGAGGATGTCAGAAACAGAGGCTAAGAAAATTACGGATCGAGTGATTAAAATCCAAAATAGTCTGAAGGGTTCCTATACAAAGCAACAAATTTATTCTATTTTATCACCTGGATTTACAGATGCTTTTATTGAGAAATTATATAAGTATGATTTAATGTTTTTGGAAATTAAAAATGGGAAGCGGTTATATGGTTGGAGAGCGACAGATTTTCCTGCGTATGTAATTATGTATGGGATTACATGGGATAAAAATGAAAGAATCAAACACAACATACCAGCCCCTAAAATTACCTACTATAAGAAGAATGGTAAAGAATATTTAGTTGTTTCACAAAAATATCCGGCTGATGAATTATACGAGAATGTTGAACAAAAAATCTATCTTTCTAAAGCCAATTCGAAGGCTCATTGGAAAGTATATCACACATCCTGGTAAGCCCAATTAGCCCGTATAAACATATGAAACACGGTTTCGAAGGTGAAACGGTGTTTTTTTTAGGACTAAATTAAGGATTTTTTAATAATTTAAGGGTATGATAAGAAAAAAGAGAAAGTAAGGGAGAGTCTAAATGAAAAAGAATACAAAGCTAGCAGTTTGGCTAGTCGGTGCAGTTGTAATTGCTGCTCTTATCGTAGTGGCGATGATTACATCTACTGCAAAAAATGAAACAGTAGCTACTGTAGACGGAAGTAAAATTACAAAAGATGAGTTATATGATGAGCTTGTGGCAAGCTACGGAACAGATACATTAAATACATTAATCACAAATAAAATGATTGAATTAGAAGTAAAGAAACAAAATGTTACTGTATCAGATGAAGATATTCAAAAAGAATTGGATGTTCTCATTGAACAATATGGTGATGAAGAAACATTAAAAGGTCAATTAGAAGCTAGTGGTTCATCTATGGATGACTTAAAAGACGATATCGTTCAATACTTACAAACAAGAAAATTAATTGAACCAAGCATTAAGATTACAGATGAAGAGATTAAGACGTATTTTGAAGAAAATAAAGATTCACTTGGACAAGCTGAACAAGTAGAAGCGAGCCACATTTTAGTAGAAGATAAAGCAACTGCAGAAGAAGTGTTGAAGAAACTGAAAAATGGCGGCGATTTTGCGGAGCTTGCTAAAGAATATTCTACAGATGAAGGCAGTGCTGCAAACGGCGGATCACTTGGTTACTTTGGCAAAGGGCAAATGGTTGCAGAGTTCGAAGATGCAGCCTTTAAACTAGAAGTTGGTAAAATTAGTGAACCTGTTAAAACGGAACACGGTTACCATATCATTAAAGTAACTGACAAAAAAGAAGCAAAAGAAGCAACATTAAAAGATAGCAAAGAACAAATTAAAGAGACGTTATTAACAGAAAAGTTACAAACAGAATACGCTACATGGCTACAAAAGAAAGAAGAAGAGTATAAAATTACAAATAAGCTTGAAGAAGAGAAGTAAGATAGAGAAGAATCCTCGCTGTTACGGCGAGGATTTTTTTTGTCCGAAGGAAGGAACGATCATACAATTATATCGATTGAATATTATCGATATATCGTTTAAAATATTATCGATATAGGGGGCGAATAAGTGGGAAAACGTAGAGGGTTTGTGCAAATGGCGATTTTGCAGTTACTTAACATACGAAAGATGCATGGTTATCAAATTATGAAAGAATTAGAGGAGCGCTCAAATGGGTTGTATTCAGCAAGCGCTGGTACCATTTATCCAGCTTTACAGGAATTAATGGATAAAGGTTTCATCGATAGTACAGTTAAAAAAGATAAAAAAGTGTACACCTTAAATGAAGCAGGAGAAATGAAAGTGCGCGATTGGCGTGAGGCGGAGACAGACGATTTTTGGGAGCACTGGCGGGAACATGTCGAGTGGCGACAATCTGATGAAGCGAAACTGTTAAAAAGTGAGATGAATCAGTTTGAACATCAGCTGCGAAAAGCGATGAAAGCAGTTCGTCAGCAGCCAAAACGAGCGCCGGAATTGATCGATTTTTTACAAGAAGCAACGAAGCGTCTACAAAACTTTTAGGAAGGGGGGAGTTGAGATGACGTCTCTCCAAAAATTACTCGTATACATAAAGCCTTATAAATGGTTTGCGATATTAGGTCCGTTATTTATGTGCTTAGAGGTAGCGATGGATCTACTCCAGCCGACGATGATGCAGCATATGATTGATACGGGGATTGCCAATAGCGACCATGCTTATATAATTAAACTCGGAATTTTTATGCTCATTTCCGCTGTATTTGGCCTAATTGGGGGAATGGGGAGTGCAATATATAGCACAAAGGCAGCGGTCTATTTCGGGGCCGATATTCGCCGGGATGTGTTTCGCAAGACGGAGCAATTTTCTAGTCGGAATCATGATACATTTGGAACGGGAAAATTAATTACGATTGTAACGAACGATATTACAACCGTTCAAAATGCGATTAGGATGACACTATTTATTCTTGTTCGAGGTCCTTTTTTATTTGTTGGAAGTATCGTCATTGTTTGGATAACAGCACGTGAGCTGTTCCCTGTTTTATTAATAGCGATTCCTATTTTAACAATTTGTATCGTTTGGTTTTCAGCAAAGTCTGGTCAGTTGTTCCAAAAAGTGCAAGAAGCGATGGATAAGGTCAATACGAAACTTCAAGAAACATTGGCAGGCATTCGTGTTGTAAAGGCATTTAATCGTGAGGAATTTGAAAAAAGTAATTTTAAAACGGTCAATGACACACTTACAAAACGAAATTTCTTTGCCGAGCAAATGATTGTGTCACTTATGCCAATTACGATGTTTGTTGTTAATTTGGCCATTGTTGCAGGAATGTGGTTAGGTGCGATTCAAGTGAATCAAGGTGTTATTCAAGTCGGGATGATTCTTGCTTTTATTAATTATCTTCACATTATTATGAACGGTTTAATGAGTATGACACATGTGTTAATGCAAATTACGCGTTCTTTTCCATCAGCTGACCGGATTACACAAGTGCTTGAAACACCTATTGATATTCAAAATCCAGAAGAACCAGCTCCTGTTTCGGAGATTCGAGGAGAGGTAGAGTTCTGTAATGTTCACTACAGTTATAGTAAAAATGGAGAATATGTATTAAAGAATATTTCTTTCCATGCGAAACCAGGTCAAAAAATAGGGATTATTGGATCAACAGGTAGTGGGAAAACAACGCTTCTTAAGTTACTTCCACGGTTATATGACCCAGATTCAGGTACGATTCTTATTGATGGAATTGATTTGAGGAATCATTCCCTTGAAACGCTTCGTTCAGCAATTGGGTTTGTACCTCAAAAGGCGACCTTGTTTTCTGGAACCATTGAAGAAAACATGCGCTACGGAAAAGAACATGTAATAGCTTCAGAAATGGAAGAAGCAGCTGAATTAGCAGTTGCGAGTGAATTTATTCATAAATTAGACGGTGCTTATGCCTACACATTAATGCAAGGGGCGACCAATTTATCAGGTGGGCAAAAGCAGCGCTTATCAATTGCCCGTGCGTTAATTCGGAAACCGAATATTTTATTATTAGATGATTCGACATCAGCGCTCGATGCAAAGTCTGAAGCAGCGGTGCAGCAAGCGTTAAAGAAAGAATTTCCAGATACAACGGTATTTTTGATTGCTTCTAAAATTTCTTCTATTATCGATTGTGATCAAATATTGGTGCTGGAAGATGGGATGATTGAAGCGAGTGGAACACATGATGAATTGCTTATGAAGAGTTTGGTTTATCGTGAAATCTATCGTACTCAAAGTGGGAAGGAGGTCCTCAATTATGAGTAAGACCTCATCAGCTGGCGCAGAAAATGCGGTAGCACGAGCACGCGGTCCACGTGGATTTGGCGGCCCAGTCGTAAAAGCAAAAGATAAAAAAGGGACTTTGCTGCGCATTTGGCGCTACATGAAAAAGGAGAAATGGAGTTTAATAGCTTCTATTGTATTTGTTATTCTTTCGACTTTATTAAGCTTATGTGCTCCTTATTTAATTGGCATCATTATTGATGAATACATTATGCCAAAAGATATGAACGGGACATTGCGAATGTTGCTTCTGCTTGTTGGTATTTATACAGCAGCAGCGGTATTTACATGGCTGCAAACATTTTTAATGGTGAATGTGTCATTGAGAACGATTCAAGTCATGCGACAAGATTTATTTAATAAATTTCAAACGCTGTCACTTCGTTTTTTTGATAAAAGAACAGACGGTGAGCTAATGAGCCGGGTAACGAATGATATCGATAATTTGAATCAGGCATTAAGTCAAAGTGTGAGTCAAATTGTTTCTACCATTTTGATGGCATCAGGTGTAATCATTGCGATGTTTTCATTAAATTGGGTGCTGGCTGTCGTAACATTGCTTGTTATTCCGTTGATGATTTATACAACGAAAAAAGTGATTACGTATAGCAGCAGTAATTTCATTAAAAGGCAGCGCGACTTAGGAGAGTTAAACGGCTTTATTGAAGAATCTATTTCTGGGATGGAAGTGATTACACTGTTTGGGAAGGAGGAGCAGGTTTTTACTAAATTCTCGAACATTAATGATAGATTACGGCATTCGGCAAGAGCGGCGGATACGGTGTCAGGATTTCTTGGGCCAATTAATAATTTTATTAACACGTTAGGACTTGCTTTAGTCATTGGAATAGGCGCTTTGATGACACTTAACGGTTTAGCAACAGTCGGTATCATTGCTGCTTTTGTGACTTATTCGCGGCAATTTTTCCGCCCGATTAATCAGCTGTCGAATGTATTAAATATGTTTCAATCGGCTATTGCTGGGGCAGAGCGAGTATTCGAAATTATGGATGAAACACCAGATTTACAAGATAAACCAAATGCGCTTACGGTTACTTCATTTAAAGGCGACGTGGAATTTAAACAGGTGGATTTTCGTTATAGTGAAGATAAACAAATATTAAAAGATATTACGTTTTCAGCAAAAGCGGGAGAGACGATTGCTCTTGTTGGTCCAACGGGGTCTGGGAAAACAACTATTATTAATTTGTTATCTCGTTTCTATGATATTAATGCGGGTGAAATTACGATTGATGGCCGGAATATTAAAGATTATCAAATGAGTGCATTGCGGAAGAAGATTGGTATCGTACTTCAAGATACATTTTTATTTTCGGGAACTATTATGGAGAATATTCGCTACGGACGCCTGCAAGCAACCGATCAAGAAGTAATAGAAGCAGCAAAAATGGCTTCGGCACATTCCTTTATTAAACATTTGCCACAGCAATATGACACACCTATCACATCAGGCGGGTCGAACTTAAGTCAGGGACAAAAGCAATTATTAGCCATTGCCCGTGCGATTTTAGCAGATTCGGATATTTTAATACTCGATGAAGCAACATCGAGCATTGATACGCGTACGGAAATTGAAATTCAAAAAGGTATTCATCATTTAACAAAAGGGCGAACAAGTTTTGTGATTGCTCATCGTTTAAAAACAATTGAAAATGCAGATCGAATCTTAGTAATTAAGGATGGAACGATTATTGAAGCAGGGTCTCATATGGAGTTAATGGGGCAGCGAGGATTTTATTATGAATTGTACGATAGCCAGTTTAATATTTGATTGGAGAATCATTTGCACGCATATAAAAACACATGCTAAAGTGAAGATAAGGAAATTTTGAAAAGGTAGATGAATGATGAGTAAATTTACAAAAGATTATATATTGACAATGAAGGATATTGTCCAAGAAGGCCATCCACTTTTACGAACGGTGACAGAAGAAGTGAATGTACCGCTTTCGGAAGAAGATCGAGAAATATTGCTGTGCATGATGCAATTTATAAAGAATAGTCAGGACCCTAAACTAGCGAAGAAATATAAGCTGCGTGAAGGTGTAGGTTTGTCGGCTAATCAAATTGGGTTAAATAAACGGATGTTTGTGATGTACTTTGAAGATGAAAAAGGTAAATTATATGAAGAAGCGATAATTAATCCGAAAATCGTTAGTCACTCTGCTGCAATGACATATTTGCCACAAGGTGAGGGCTGTTTATCTGTTGAGCGTGAAGTTACAGGCTATGTGCCGCGTTATGAGCGAGTAAAGGTAAAGGCGATTAATCTAGATGGCCAAGAAATCGAACTTCGCTTAAAAGGATTTGCTGCGATTGTTTTTCAACATGAATTTGACCACTTAAATGGTGTGATGTTTTATGATCATATCAATAAAGACAATCCGTTTAAGCTTCCGGAAAATATAGATATTAAAAGTTTGATATAAGAAAAAGGCAAAGTCAGGAATGGCTTTGCCTTTCTCTTATACGTTTCATCTAGAAATAATGTAAAGGAGTTGTATAGTATTTGGAAACCCTGCTTATTTATAATGAAGGTTCGTCTAATAAGTTTTGGAAAATTCGAATAGTAGGAAATTCATTTGCTGTGGCATATGGAAAAGTTGGTACGGTTGGATCGGTGAAAACAAAAGAATTTGAATCGGAAGAGGTCTGTCGACGAGAAGGAGAGAAACTGATTCAATCTAAATTAAAAAAAGGGTATGTATTTGCACAGTCATCACATCAGATTGTAAAAGAAAGCTCAATGACAGATGAATATTTTTGGGAGCTGTTGGAGAAGTGCAAAGAAAAAGGAGAAGATGTAGAGGAACAAATGGAGTGGTTAATTACTCATTTGTCGAGGAAATCCGTTAAAGATATCATCAAGTTTGATTTTATCTTTAATAGATATTACGCCAGGTCATATACATCTCATTTATGGGCAGCTGCTTATATTGTGATGGGAGGCTGTTCAGATGATTGCTTTGATTATTTCAGAGCATGGTTGCTGTATTTAGGAAAGGATGAGTATGAGGCGGCGATAGAAAATCCTGAAACCCTGCTGCCTTATTTTAAGTTGTTAGAAGAGCAAGAAGAAATACCTCAGCTAGAAGAACTGTTGTTTGTTGCAAGTTCAGCCTATGAAGAGAAGACGGGCTTGGATGATGAGGAGTATTATAAGCTATACGAGCAACTAACAAATGCTGATTTTATCCAACCAGAAATTGAATTTGACTGGGATGAGGATGATGAAGAAGGGTTGCGTAACAAGTTTCCAGCGTTATGGGCTGCTTATGGGGAAAGTCCGCTAGATTGTTAAGTTAAGAGATATCATTTCACTGCTTTCGGATTAGTAACACTTCCCCCTTTTTGTATAGCTATTCATCATACGAGAGAGAGCAGGGGAGAAGCACTTAGATAAATCATTAAAAAAAGAAACGCTAGGTGTGAAGACTTTTATCGCAGATTAAAGGTAAGTTAAGCCCCCACTTTAAGCTGTGCTAAGTGGGGGTAATGTTTTTTATAGCCCTTGTTACATAACGTTAAATCAACAATATTCATTAACAAAACCTTTGGAAGAAAGGGCTATATCTCTTATTTTGTAGTCACAGTATCCTGTGAGACTTCAGTCTGCGATTTTTTGATGAATAGAATAACCCCGGCTGCAATGGCAATTGGAATAAGGGCCAACGTAAACGTAAACGTAATCGAATCAGACATGGCCTGCACAATTTTTTCAAGTACAAAGTCAGGAATTTGTGCGCGTGTATCAGATTGGAATAATTGTTTTGGGTCATCCATGTTGATAAGCGAAGGATTAAAACCTTGACTGCCATCTTTAAAGGCTTCGGTGATTTTATTTGTAAATGCATTGTTTTGAATCGCTCCAAAAATCGTGATGCCGAGTGTCATGCCAAAAGAACGAAGGAAGGAGTTCGTTGATGTCGCCATACCACGGTGTCGTGCATCCAATTCATCAATCGAAGCAATCGGTAATAATGAAAAGGAAAACCCAACTCCTAGTCCTGTTAGAATTAAGTACATCGTCAATAATGCGCGACTTGTATCGGGCGTCAATGTTCCAAGAAGCAGCATGCCTGTAAAGAAGGTAACGACCGAAATAATCATTAGCTTGCGAAAACCCACTTTTGTTTGGAAAATCCCTCCGATGGCACTGCCGACGACGGAACCAAGCATCATTGGTGTTAAGATTAGACCCGCGTTTGTAGCGGTTCCTCCATAAACGGCTTGCACAAAAATAGGAGTGTAAACGGTTAAAATAATAAACGTTCCGCCGTAAAGAATACTTAAAATTTGAGCTGTAGCAAATATTCGTTTTTTAAACATCCAAAATGAAATGATTGGATCTTTCGCATGCTTTTCAAAGAAGAAGAAAAGAGCTAAGAAAATAACTGCACTAGCTAACAATCCGATAATTTGGACAGAATCCCAAGCATATTCTCCGCCGCCAAGTTCGAGCGCAAACATTAAACTTACGACCGCGATAACAAGCGTTGCAGCACCGCCCCAGTCGATTTTTTGTTCCATGTGATTGGGTGATTCTTGATAGAAACGTAAAACAAGAAATAAAGACACAATCCCAATTGGAATATTGACATAAAAAATCCAGTGCCAGCTAGCGTATTCGGTAATATACGCTCCTAACAATGGGCCGAGTACGCTCGATAACCCAAAAACCGCTCCTAATAGCCCCGTCATTTTTCCACGTTTGTCAGGAGGGAAGATGTCAAATACAATGGTAAAAGCAATCGGCATTAATGCTCCCCCGCCAATCCCTTGAATAGCACGAAAGATGCTTAATTGAACAATGCTATTTGCCATCCCGCATAGGGCGGAACCCAGTAAGAACAAGACAAGTCCGAATAGGAAGAAACGTTTTCTTCCATACATGTCGGATAGTTTGCCGAAAATCGGCATACTAGCCATCGTTGCTACCATATAAGCCGATGTGACCCATACAAATTTATCGAATCCACCTAAGTCTGAAACAATGGTTCCCATAGCTGTAGCAACAATCGTGTTGTCCATTGAGGCCATTAAAATGGCAAGTAATAGGCCAGCGACAATGAACTTTTGATTTTTTGTTGAATCCATGTTTTGTCCCCCTTTTCTTCCATCATACATGTTCATGAGCCAAAATGAAAAACTTGGAGCATCAGTGATAGATAGGAACCGTAACTCCCAAAAAATACATTGATAATGAATTTCATTATTGCTATTATAAAAAAAGATTTAAAACCATTTTAAGGGAGATTGTATCGATGAATAAAGCAAAAACAGCCTTAGCCGTTCTTTTATCTACTAGTCTATTATTTGGTTGCTCGCAAAAGGGTGAGGAAGCGACAACAACGAAGGAAGAAACGAAAGAAGTTGCAAAAGATGCGTTAGACAGTGTAACAGCTGAATATAGAGAATATGCCATTCATGAAATTGAAGAGTTTGTTACAGCGACGGAAGAGTTTACAAACGCTGTAATTGAAGGAGATATTGAGAAAGCGAAAGAATTGTACGCACCAGCACGGATGCATTATGAACGTGCAGAGCCAATTGCGGAAGTGTTCGGCGACTTAGATCCAAAGATTGATGCTCGTGAAGGAGATGTTCCAGAAGAAGAATGGACAGGTTATCACCGTATCGAATATGGATTATGGGAGAAAAACACAACAAAAGGCTACGAAGAGTATGCAAAGCAATTAATGAAAGATGTTCATTTACTTCGTGCGAAAGTAGAAACAGTAGAGGTGACACCAGACTTATTAGTTACAGGAGCAGTTGATTTATTGAATGAAGTATCGACTTCTAAAGTAACAGGTGAGGAAGATCGTTATTCTCATACGGACCTATACGATTTTGTAGCGAATGTTCAAGGAGCTGAGGAAATTTTTAATCTATTAAAAGACGAAGTAAAAGCGAAGGATGCTGATTTAGCAGCAACGATTGAAACGCAATTTGCTCAAGTGCATAGTCTTTTAGACGAACAGAAAGAAGGAGACGGCTATAAGCTGTATACGGATTTAACCGAAGCAGAAGTGAAGAAATTCAGTCAAGCAGTTGATGCATTAGCAGAACCACTATCACAAATAGGAATCGTAACGGAGGCGTCTTAATTGACAGATCTATCAAAAGAAACTTCTATCTTTGAGAAAAAGGTAAGTCGACGAGGTGTATTAAAAGCAGCAGGAATTGGCGGGGTTGGTGCTGTTCTTGGGGCATCAGGCTTAGGTGGAGTCTTGGCGTTATCTGATGCGACTGTAACAAAGGGACAAAGTAATGATATTGTCCCTTTTTACGGTGCCAATCAAGCGGGGATTACAACTTCTCCCCAAGATAATTTGTACATTGTGTCACTGGAAGTAACGACGGATTCCAAGCAAGATCTGATTCAGCTTTTTAAAGATTGGACGGAAGCGTCGGCGTTAATGACATCTGGTAATACGGTTGGAGATACTTCAACTAATGGAAATTTGCCGCCAAAAGATACGGGAGAGGCTGTTGGGTTATCTCCTTCTAATTTAACGATTACTTTTGGAGTTGGCCCGAGTCTGTTTGTGAAGGATGGTAAGGATCGGTTTGGCCTACAGTCTAAACAGCCAGCCGAGTTAGTAGATTTGCCGAAATTTCCGCTGGAGGCTCTAAAAGAGGAATGGACCGGAGGAGATCTTTGTATTCAAGCTTGTGCAGATGATTTACAAGTAGCGTTTCATGCAGTCAGAAACTTAGTTCGAATGGCGCGTGGAAAAGCAGTCATTCACTGGGCTCAAACTGGTTTCCAACGCACGAAGAACGCAGATGCTAAGAAAGCAACTCCGCGTAATTTGCTAGGTTTCAAAGATGGTACGGTGAATCCTGATGTTACGAGCAAGAGTGCACTGCAGACATCCGTTTGGGTACAAAAAGGAGACGGTCCCAACTGGCTTGTAGGCGGTAGCTATATGGTTGTACGTCGAATTCAAATGTACATTGAAGTGTGGGACCGCTCGACATTAAACGATCAAGAAGCAACATTTGGGCGCTATCGTGATAGCGGGGCTCCTCTTGGAAAACAACATGAATTTGAAGAAGCAGACTTTGAAGCGGTTGATGACAGAGGAAACCATATCATTCCTGATACGGCTCATATGCGTGTTGCACGTGGTGATGGGAAGCATAGTATTTTAAGACGCTCGTATTCCTATACAGATGGAATGGATGCAAAGACAGGCAGTTTGGATGCGGGACTTGTGTTTATTTCTTTCCAACGTCGCCCGAGTACACAATTTATCCCGATGCAACAGCGTCTAGCAGAGAACGATAAACTCAATGAATATATCATTCATCGAGGCAGCGCTCTTTTTGCTTGCTTACCTGGTACGCAAAAAGGCGGATATATCGGTGAGACTCTGTTTGATTAATAAGAAAGAGAGATGTTTCTGATGAAACGAAGTAAATTACTCGCCTTGTTCGTCGCCTTTGTTTTGATTTTATCCGGAACGAAAGTATTTGCAGGGGAAAATCATGATCAGCTATTTATGTATATTGGCGATAGTTTGATGAAAGCAAAGACTGGGGATACAGCAGCAGTTTCCGATAATATTCATTTATTTGAAAAAGAGTGGAAACAAATGAAAGTAGATAGTAAGCTTGCAGATGTCGTGGATGAACGTATGGCCGATGTGAAGAAGGGGTTAGAGACAGGGGAGAAGCCTGAAGAACTTCGAGAGCAATTATCAGCACTTTCAACAGCTCTTATTAATTATGATACTGAACAAAATCCAGTTGATATGAGCACAAAAAAAGAAAAGTTGCGGCAAATCGTTCCTTTTATTGAAGATATGAAAGAAAGTGTAGCTGCAAAAGAAGATTCCAAGATAAAGCTTCAATACAATCGTATTTTTAATCAATGGAATGAGGCGGAACTTGCTGTCAGTAATGAAAGTACAGCTGCATACGGTCAAATTGAAACGTATATGGCATTCGTTCGTATTGCTATTACACAAGATCCAGTTGATTACGACAAAGCTTTGGAAAATTTAGAGGGTTTACAACAGGTAATTGAAGATTTTTTAAGCGGTAAAGTCGCAGAAAATAGTAAGGAAGATTATTCTTTAAGCGATGTAACGAAACTGCTTGAAAAGAGTGCCGATAATATATCTAATCAAAAAATAGATCAAGCAGTTGAAAATTTGAATAAGATTTTGTTCATCTGGCCAATGGTTGAAGGTGCTGTATCTACGCGGGATAGTAAGCTATATAGCGATATGGAAACGAAAGTGCCAACTGCTATTAGCTTGCTTCAATCAAAGAATGCGAAGGTCGATGAGGCGAATGACATTGTTACCGATTTAAATGCACGACTTCAACCGTTATTAGGGGAAACGAAGTATTCTATGTGGGATGCTGTGCTTGTTTTATTACGAGAAGGTTTAGAAGCCTTATTGATCGTAGCAACCTTATTATCTTTTCTAAAACGTGTTGGACATGAGGCGAAGCAAAAATGGATTTGGTATGGTGTTCTCGCAGGGCTTGGTTCCAGTGCAGCATTAGCTGTTGTGATTAATGTAGTCTTTTCACAACTAACAGCTGCTTCAAGTCGTGAATACATTGAAGGAATTACAGGGATTGTAGCGGTACTTATGATGTTAACAGTTGGGGCATGGTTACATAGTAAGTCGAATATCCGCTCATGGAATCAGTATATCGGGAAACAGATGAATGAAGCAATTGCAACTGGAAGTCTCTTTTCTTTTGCATTAATCAGCTTTTTATCCATTTTCCGTGAAGGGGCTGAAACCATTATTTTTTATACTGGTATGGCTCCTTATATGACGTTAACACAGTTAGTAAGCGGAATTGGAATTGCGGCTGTTATTTTAGTGGTTGTAGGGTTTGTGATGCTCCGTTATAGTGTGAAAATCCCAATTTCACCATTTTTAAAAGTGACGACAATCTTAATTTATGCAATTGCTTTTAAAATTCTTGGCGTAAGTATTCATTCTCTTCAAGTATCACAAGTGGTTGCGACCCATACGATTCATTCTTTTCCGTTTGTTGAATGGGCAGGTTTATATCCAACGTGGGAAACAGTGCTACCGCAAATTGGTTTGCTTCTAATCATTTTAGTAACAACGATGGTTATTCGAAAGAAGCATGTATAAACAAAACGAGTCTGATCGTATTGGTCAGACTCGTTTTGTTTTATAAAGCTTATTTTAAAGAACGACGATAAGTGAATTGTTTCCACTGGTAGTGAATAAAGCAGCCAACACAGAATCCAAGAATGGCTACAAATGAGGCGATGCCGACCATGATTGTAAAGATATAGGCACTGAGTGTCCAATCTAATAAAAAACTAAGTAAGCCAAGACTTAAGCAAGAAATGGCAATCATAGAATTGAATTTTTGTTGGTCGTAATCTTCAGGAATATATTCTGAAGGTTTTTTGCGTAAGAACAGTTTTGCGAATCGCATAACAGGATTAAAATCAAAAAATAAACCAAGCAGGCAGGCAATTAATGGAATGGCTAAAATCCATTCTTGTTTCGTTATAAGTGTTAAAATAGCACTTCCAAAAATCATCCATTGATTTGCTCTTACTAATGGACGAGGAATAGACCGAACTTTGTTCATCGTAAAGCCAACTTTCCATATGCATTTTATTGAATTGTATAATAAAACGCATATTTTATTAAAGAATTTAACTTAATTATAATAATTTTAATTTAGTATTGATTATTGAATAAGGTGTTGTATAATAGATAGTATATCATGTTTGAAAGGGGACATTCGGTTGACTGTGAAAATCTGTGGATCATGTGGAGCGCCAATCAAGAAATTAAAACATTCCATCCTATGTCAATGCGGTCCAAAAATTGTTGCTAGTTCGTACGTTAAAGCAAAGAATTAACGATTATTTATATAAAGCTGTCTATGCCGATTATAGAAAATAATCGGTTTTTTGTATAATGCATACCATCTCTTCGATATAGCAGCCGTATAAAGCCGATAAGCAAAACTATGAGGAAAGTTAAGAGGATGTTTAAAATAGTAACAAATATTTTTCAATCTAACCCAAACATTATATGATATATATAGGGAAATTTACGTTACGATAAACAAACTATCACGTGACGGTTTAGGAGGGATTACGTTGGGAACGAGACATTGAAAATTGGAGAGTTAGCGCAGTTGGCGAATGTAACGAAACGAACTGTTGATTATTATACCAATATTGGTTTGTTAGAAGCGGAACGTTCCCCTTCTAATTACCGTTACTATCATAAACAACAGTTAGAACGGTTGCGCCGGATTATTGCCTATAAAGAAAAACACTACTCACTTGAAGAAATTAGAGAATGCTTACTACAACCAGAGCATAACACGCTAGATATAGAAGAAGCAGGGGTGCAGTTAAAAGAAAAGCTGAATGGCTTAAATGAGGAATTGCAAGAAGTACTGGATTTAATCAAGAAAGATAAGAAAAATGAACGGCTATTAAAGAAGCAGCTTTCTCATGAAAGCATGACGTTAATTCAATCTTTATTAGTTTTACTCATTTAAGGATATTTATGCCCTATATTTCTTTTATCCAAAGAGCATATTATGAACAATGGTTTTAGATTTAACTGACCTCGATTTCTTCAACAAAAGCTGTAAATCACTAAAAATTGTTGAAAATAGGAGGTGCTTGGGACCTGTCAACCGTCATGGCTTTAGACGCTTGATATACCCCGCACATATTGGACATTACGATAAAATTATTAGCAGTAGCCTTTTTAATTGCTTTAACCGCTTTTTTTGTGGCTTCTGAATTTGCCATTGTAAAAGTGAGAAGTTCTCGTATTAATCAATTAATAGAAGATGGACATAAAAATGCTGTCGCCGCTAAGAGAGTTACATCACATTTAGATGAATATTTATCGGCCTGTCAGTTAGGGATTACGGTTACAGCGTTAGGACTTGGTTGGCTTGGGGAACCGACTGTAGAAGCTTTGCTTCATCCAGTTTTTAATAAATGGGGAATTGATGCTTCTGTTAGTCATATCCTTTCCTTTGTAATTGCGTTTGCATCGGTTACTTTTTTACACGTAGTTGTTGGGGAATTAGCACCAAAAACGGTGGCAATTCAAAAGGCAGAAATGATTACGCTAATGTTTTCTAAGCCATTAATCTGGTTTTACCGCATAATGTATCCATTTATTTGGGTGCTAAATGGTTCTGCTCGTTTGCTAACGAGTGCTTTTGGAATGAAGCCAGTATCAGAAGGGGAAGAGGCCCATTCGGAAGAAGAGTTGCGCATTATTTTATCGGAAAGCTATAAAAGCGGTGAAATTAATCAATCAGAATATAAGTACGTGAATCAAATCTTCGAATTCGATGAACGAATTGCTAATGAAATTATGGTTCCTCGTACGGAGATGGTCGTAATTGAAAAAGGCATGCGATTACTGGATGTAGTTGAGTTAATTCAAGAAGAACAATTTACTCGTTATCCGGTAACTGATGGGGATAAAGATAACGTTATTGGAATGGTCAATATTAAACGCTTGTATACGGCTACTATTACAGAGGAGAATGTTACTGAGTTAACAGTCGATTCTTTTATTACGCCAATCATTCGAGTACTCGAAACCATTCCGATTCACGATTTATTGCTTAAAATGCAAAAAGAACGAATTCATATGGCGATTTTATCTGATGAATATGGCGGAACAGCGGGTCTTGTAACCGTCGAAGATATTTTAGAAGAAATTGTAGGCGATATTCGCGATGAGTTTGACCAAGACGAACGCCCACTTATTCAGAAGATTAACGACAATCATTATATCTTTGATGCGAAAACTCTAATTGAAGATGTGAATGATACGTTAGCTATCGAACTCATAGAAGATGATGTTGATACGCTGGGCGGTTGGATCTTAACAGGAAAATACGAAGTGGCTGTCGGGGATAAACGAGAGGCTGATGGCTATGAGTTTATTGTTAAAGAAATGGATGGCCATCATGTGTTATATGTGGAAGCCAAGAAAGTATCAACTATACCGATTATACAGAAAACCGAGAGCGAATAGCTCCCGGTTTTTTCTTGATTTCTTAATTTTAAGAAGCGACAATAGCATTCTTTGTATGAGTTTGAATGAAGTTTACAGCACGTTCGACAATCTTATCTTTATCATAATCTAATGAAGCAACATGATAAGAATTCGGTAAGATAACCTTTTCTTTGTGTGATGCTGATACAGAGTTATAAATATCATCAGTACATTGTGCAGGTACAACGTGATCTTCTGGAGATACAAAGAGCATGCTTGGGCATTTGACTTTTGGAAGCTCCTGTTTGACTACTTTCATGATATTAAGTAATTGAAAGACCGCTTTTAATGGGATTTGTTCATAAGTGATTTCTGTTGCTTCTGGGTCCTTAATATCTGGTTTTCCTTCCGTGATAAATCGAGGCTGTACTTGATTAGCTAATACCTCGTATTCAGGAACAGAAAGAGCAGCATTAATGGTGAGCACCCCATCAAACGTCTCCTTAGTAGCTAAATGCAGGGCAAGCGCGCCGCCCATAGATTGGCCAATGACAAAGATAGAATGACAAGTTTGTTTTAATAGAAGATAGGCTTCGTGCAAGTCGTCTATCCAATCTAAGTATGTAGCTTCCTCCATTTCATTTACATGTGTTCCGTGTCCTGTTAATCTTGGGGCATATACTGTATATCCATGAGCACCAAACTCCTCACCCAAATACCGCACACTTTGTGGAGTTCCATTAAAACCATGACATATTAGAATACCTGTTGAGTTGCCTGGTAGAAAAAATGACTCTGCTCCTGAACGTACGTGTAATTTTGTCATTAGTAAAGCCTCCTTTTATAAATAATTATGTCTATATTTTCTAGGAAAATCCAAAGTTAATTAATCTCATTAGTTTACTTGGTATAAAGTTATCATAAATCATATATGAATGTCAACTTAATTTTCCAGGACGTTTAATAGTGGCTTTTGATGTTGAAGGGGAGATTAAAAATTAAATGAAAAAGAATGATGATTATGAGTAAAGGGGGAGCTGTTTTAGATGTTAAGAGGAGTTAATGTGATTATCGGAAGTCGGATGGTTAGAGGAAGGACTTTTTAGGTGCATGCTGTAGATATTATTAAATTAAAAAATAGGTTGACTTATATGTTTTTAAGCTTTAATATAGATAGAGCAACAAGGAAACAAAACATCGAAAAAACAATCTTGAAAAAGAGATTGACTTTTAATTTTAAAAGTGCTAAGATGAAATGGTCGCTGAAAAAACAGCGATTAAAAAACACTTCATAACTTCGTAGAAGTTGACAACTATTCGAAGATATGTTAAAATGAAAAAAGTTAAAACATTGCTCTTTGAAAACTGAACAAAACAAAGCGCCAACGTTAATTTTTAAGTGAGCACACACTATAAAAAAGTGCAACATGAGCAAGTCAAATTCTATCGGAGAGTTTGATCCTGGCTCAGGACGAACGCTGGCGGCGTGCCTAATACATGCAAGTCGAGCGAATC
>NZ_JBHHJV010000025.1:0-39430 GCF_042136355.1 Peribacillus sp. Hz7 | reverse complement strand
TGTTTAAATTCTTGTGTAAATGTTCTCCGCTCTCTTTTGGTCATGGTAGGTTCTCCTCGTTTATATTAACTGTAGTCTACTTGACCTTAAAATTTCTGTCCAACTAAGTGTAGCCTATCCATACCATATAAAAATAAGAATAAGGGTTTTAGAAAAATTATTCTTATTAAACTAACTTGTTTGTTAGCACCATTCAGTGAACTTTAGCTCTTGCCCCGTTTGTTTAAGTAAAACATTTCACAAACATTATAAATGGGCTAAATGAATAATCAAAAATACAATAGGAGGAATCATTAATGAGGGTAAAAGATTTAAAGTATTACATTTCTTGATCCCCAAAATACTTAATCCTGACGCTAAAATCAATATTCCCCCTACAATAGTTACTTCATTCAGGAGATCATTACTTAAGGAATTCTCCATTAAAATAGCAATTAAATAAATGGAACCTTGCCATGCGAATAATACTATGCCCGCAAAAGCTATTCCAATTCCAAAAGTGGAGGCTAAAACAATCGAAGTAATGCCATCCAACATACCATTTGCAAGGAGATACGTATAATCTCCCTTTAACGCTGCTTCTACAGGACCTAAAATAGATAATGTCCCAATACAAAATAATAAAATAGCAGTTGATAACCCTTCAGCTAAATTACCCTTAGAATATTTATTAACTAACGTATTAAACCTCGATTCCAACTTAAGTTTTTCACCAAGTAATCCCCCTATGGCTAAACTTACAATAAAAAGAACTGGATATTTACTGGAAGGCAAATGCTGTACTAATGCATTAATTCCTAATCCCATAGCTGCTAATCCCATAGCCTGCATAAGGATTTCATGATATTCATCTTTTATCCCCTTTTTAAAAATGCTTCCAATAATGCTCCCCATTATGATCATCATAGTATTAAATATTGTTCCAAACATACATTTATCTCCTTTTCTCTAAGTGGTGTTTCTTATTAGAATCTAAAAACAAAAATAAACCCTCTAGTAACTAGAGGGTCAAGTGGCTATTATCAATAAATGATTAAAATTTATGTGCGGGTGTACGGCAATAAAATTTCCGTAACATATTTATCTTTATCATTCGTAATGCCATAATCAATCAGTGTTATTTCAATAGAATCGTCTATCAGTTCATAATTATACTCTTTCATATAGGTTAACAATCTTGTATAATAGGCTGCCGCATCCATATGAGTTCCTTTAAATCGAATTCTTAAATAGTCTCTCTCTGGTATAATAACCGAAGATGGAGCTATCTGATCTCCTTCTTCAAGCACCATGAAAACACTTGAATATTTATCAAAATTATTTACACTTAAATTAGAAACCGAAATCGAGACTCCGATTTTCCCTAAAAAGATTTCTCCATTTATCCCATAGCTATTCCTTAATTCTGTAATGGGTAGTTCAATGTCATCTCCAATAACATATTCATGGCGTAAATATGCTACACGCATTTCAGGAAGTTTTACTTCCGATATTTTATCTAGAGTTGTACTGACGGCATCTTCAATTTGTACTAGACGGCGTAGGATTTTGGTTTCAATTATTTCTAATTCTCTCTTTTTTTTAGCTACTTCATCCTTTTGTTTTTTTAACATCTCAACTAGAGTATTAATTTCCCGATAGTTAAAAAAATCTTTAATCTCGCTTATTGGCAAATCTAACGCCCTCAAATATTTTATTGAATTCAACCTTTCAAACTGTTGTGTCGAATAATATCTATAGTTGTTCTTTTCATCAATAAATTCTGGACGTAAGAGACCAATCTCATCATAATACCTAAGTGTTGCAATTTTGACTTTGAATAGCCTTGATACTTCTCCAATAGTAAAATACTCTTTCATAGAAAACTCCTCTATCTGTATTAATACTGAAAATGAAATTACTTGAATTGTACAGTAGATTCAGTACTAATATTACATCATCTAATAAGAATAAGGTACGCTCACTTTTCTTTTTAGATGAGGATAGAGAAAACAGTATTGAACGATGTTCTTTAGTTGTTATAACCGTTTCTTTCTAGTTACCCCTGATAAATCGAGAGAAACGAATCAGTAAACTTGATTCGTACTAAAGGATACTATACTAGTCTAAACAGAGCTTGTACACCTGTTAGGAAAATCCCTATTACAAACCCACAAACTGCTCCGTTAACACGAATCCACTGTAGATCTTTTCCTATATTATTTTCTATCATATCCACAAGTGTTTCATTGTCTAACTTATCTAAATTCTCTTGTACAAGATTGCCAATTTGTGAATGATTATTTTCAACGAGCACGGCTATTTGTTTTTGTATCCAATGATCAATATTGGCGCTATTTTCTTGGATGTTGTCTAGTATGCGGTTCATCAATGGAATAAGATAAGTATCCATAAAATCTTTATCTTCTACGAAAACTAATGCTTTTTCTTGAATTTGTTGCAGACTTTCCGTTATTGTTTGATCAGGCTCCCATTTCGCCAGCAGTTGATTTTTCCATTTCTCAACGCTTTCTACTAGTTCGCGGTTATCATTTATACCTTGTAACTCTTTCCGGATATATAAGAGTAAAGCTTCTCGATTCGTTTCACCCTCGTGTTTCAAACTATTGACCACACTTAGTAATAGATTTTGCACAATATTGCCGAGTTTTTCCTCGTTCAGTAAACCTTGAATAGACTTAAGAACAAACTGCAGCATGCCATCTGCTTCAATCTTGTTGATGATATTCATAGAAACAGTGCCTAACCGGTGAATAGTCTGTTCTTTTCTTAACCAAGCCTCAGCTTTTTTCAAAATATGATCCAGAGCTTTCTTATCAACCTGTTCATTAATTAGCTGTGAGCTTATGACTTGAAGAAATTTTCTCATTTCAACGTTAGCAAGCGTCGAGGTTATTTGTTTTTTAATGAAAGGTGTAAGCTTTTCAACGTCTATGTAACGAATCAGTTTTTTAATCAATTGAACAAGACCTTTTCTAAAAGAATCTGTTTGCATCTGTTCAGCTATGATGGCGATTAGCTTTTCTGTAAAAGGAATGTGTTTTACTTTTTCTTGGATGCTTTCCTTAGAAAGCCAGTCATTTTTCACTACCGAAACAAGTGCATTTGACATTCTCTTACGATTATTGGGCAGTAAAGCTGTATGGGGGATGGGTAATCCAAGCGGGCGGCGAAATAGTGCAGTAACTGCAAACCAATCGGCTAATCCACCAACAAGCCCAGCTTCAAAACCTCCGTGTAATAAACCACCCCACAATGAACCTTCAAATGGTGTGGTTGCAATATAACCTACCCCCATAATAATTAATGAATATCTAGCAATTTTTTTTGACGCTTTTGTTTTAGTTGACATTATATTCCCTCATCCTTTAATGATATACAACATTTAATATAACCAAAGTAGTAGCAAATTTCATCACAGTTCTTTATAAAAACCCCATTCGATTAATCAAAAAAGCAGAAGTGAAGAGAATATCTATTCATAGCTTACGACATACCAATGCAACGCTATTAATGAAACAAGGCATCAATCTCAAAAT
This sequence comes from Peribacillus sp. Hz7, assembly GCF_042136355.1. NCBI lineage: Bacteria > Bacillati > Bacillota > Bacilli > Caryophanales > Bacillaceae > Peribacillus > Peribacillus sp. Hz7. Next base: position 35,891 of record NZ_JBHHJV010000025.1, on the reverse strand, counting down.
TGTCAGCGAACATCTCGGTCATGCAAATAGAAACAGTGAGCAAATTTGAAAAAATGCTAGGTTAAAAGTGAAGGAATTCTGTTTATAAATCAAAACAAGAAAATGGAGAAATAATGATTTTCCCCATTTGCGTACTTTTAATTTGCAATTCATAACCTAATATAGATTACTATAATAACAAACGTATAAAGCAAAAATTGGCGGGCATGAGTCCGGTTCAATACCGTCTTCACACCAGCCAATTACGTATAATGGGGACACACCAGTTTAACGTCCTACTTCTCTTTCACCTTGAATTGGGACACTTCTACTGTTGTCCCATTCCAGTAAGATTCTTTGACTCAAAGTTATCGAGCAACGCATGCACTTCATCTGTTGACGCTGTGTTCATTAATTGATTTCTTAATTCACTCGCCCCTCGGAATCCTTTGACATAAATCTTAAAAAAGCGATGAAGAGCCTTGAACGAACGCAGTTCTAATTCTGAATATTTATCATGGAGATCCAGATGCAACCTTAAGAGATCAAGCAATTCCTTACTATTATGATCTTTCGGCTCTTTTTCAAAGGCAAATGGATTATTGAAAATACCACGCCCAATCATAACCCCATCAATACCGTATTGTTGAGCAAGCTTTAAGCCAGTTTGACGGTCAGGGATATCCCCATTGATTGTCAAGAGTGTATCCGGTGCCACCTCGTCACGAAGTTTCTTAATCTCCGGGATTAGTTCCCAATGAGCATCTACTTTGCTCATTTCCTTTCTTGTACGCAGATGAATGGAAAGATTCACAATGTCTTGTTTCAATATGTGTGTCAGCCAGTCGCGCCATTCGTCTACCTCCGTGTAACCAAGCCTTGTCTTTACACTTACGGGCAATCCTCCTGCTTTTGCTGCTTGTATTAAATCCGCTGCAACTTCTGGACGACGGATAAGGCCGCTTCCCTTCCCATGCTGTGTCACATTAGGTACAGGACAGCCCATATTGATATCCACTCCCCTAAATCCAAGTTTCGCCATACCAATACTCATTTGCCGAAAATTTTCAGGCTTATCGCCCCATATATGGGCTACAATTGGTTGTTCATCCTCTGTAAAAGCCAAACGCCCACGCACACTACGGATCCCCTCTGGGTGACAATAGCTCTCCGAGTTTGTAAACTCTGTAAAAAAAACATCCGGTCTAGCTGCTTCACTCACTACATGACGAAAAACAACATCCGTCACATCTTCCATTGGTGCCAGTATAAAAAAAGGTCGTGGTAAATCACGCCAAAAATTATCTATCATATTCAAATTCAAATCCTCTCATGATGGGATACCAGGCCAACCCCTTGTCCCAAAATTAAAAAGCAAAATGTCTCTGCTTCCTTTACACTTATACCATGCTTAAGCACTTTTTATCAAACGAATCGTAAATGTTTATTTTAACTTCACAATCTCTGTACAACCAAAATAATCTCCTGCTAAAACCCACCTCATCCACCAGCATTCCACTGTTCGAGTTAAAATAAAGCTTTGCTAAAAAAGAAAATTGAAAGAACATTGGATTGAAAAGGGTTCAACAGGAAAAAGACCTCGAAATCGCAAAAGTGCACTTTAACGAAATCGGGGTCGGACTGTTTAATATTATCGTTTTGTCATTGTATTAATTAGCGTGCTAAATACTTGTGTCCTGTCCATTTGTAGATGTTCTCTCTGAAATGTGCCAGATAGCAATAACCCGCAATCATTTTATAACCTATTTATGAATTACTTTTTAATGAATTCACAATGCTTTTGATTTAATTTTTCATAAACCCAATTTAAATCTAAGCCTTTTCCTTTTTCTATTTTTTCTAAGATAGCTGCTTCTCTATTCTGGAGCTCCAACACTTTTTGTTGTAATTCTTTTGCCTCTTCGGGCTTTATAATGATAACGCCATCATCATCTCCTATGATGATATCTCCAGGACAAACAATCTTTCCTCCAATACTAACAGGAACATTTATCTCTCCTGGACCATTTCTATAAGGACCATTCGGTGTTCGTCCTTTCGCAAAAATAGGTAAGTCCATTTGACTTAATACTTCGTAATCCCTAATACAACCATCAATTAGGAAGCCACCTAATTTTTTTGATTGTGCAAGCTTCGACAGAACTTCTCCCACTAGTGCTCGATCCATACATCCTTCTCCATCAATGACAAGGATATCGCCCGGCTGTGCTCTTTCAATAGCAAGAAAAATTAATAGATTGTCCCCGCTTGGCACTTTAACGGTATAGGCTGATCCAAGCAAATTTTGTTTATTGACTTTTTGAATAGATGAGTCAATTGCAGCCATTTTATTCATACAATCCCCAACGTTGGCAGCTTGCATACCTGCAAAACCTAGAATTAACTCCGTTGATGGTCTTTGAATGTCTTCAAAAACACGAAAACCTATATTTGACATAAAAATCTCCCTTTTGAACCAATATAAAAGTTTATTTTAGTTTATTTTTTACCATAAACCAAGTACTTTCCACCAGAGTCCTCCAACAACACCCCAAATAATAATATGAATGACTGAAACGCCAAATCCGATTAATCACCATTTATCTTGCGAAACATAGCCTGAACCAAAGAATACAGCAGCGGGACCGGAGCCGTAATGGGTCAGACATCCGAACAAGTTACCGAAAAACCCTAAAATCAAAGCAGTTAGCATGGATGGCGTTCCTGCTGCGATGGTTTAATAATTAATCCAATAATTGTTACCACAAAGATGGCAAATAAGTGCCAGGCTTTTTCATCTAGACCCTGAGGTGCACCAATAGACCAAATCATTACGCCTACAGCTAAAGTAATCAACAAGGAAATGAAATGAACTTCTTTTCCTTTTGATGTTGTAGTACTAACATTCTCAGGTACATTCATGGTGTTTCCTTCTTCCTTCTATCTTAAAATAGCTATTCGAACAATACCGGAACATAGATTTCTTACTTTTCCGTGTTATAAATTTACTTTTTATCATGCTGCACTTGAAATTGATTTTTTAGCTTTTTTCTTTTCGGACATTTTAAATACATAGCTAACAATAATCGGACAGATTATTGCAGATATTACACACGCTGCTGCAACTTGTGCAGTAGCTCCTGGTGCTATTGAAGCTAAGGTAGGATCTGCTGCTGCAACAACAGCTGGTGTAGCTACAGCATTTCCAGCTGTTGACCCTGTTGCTAAACCAACTATAGGATTTTCTTTAAATAACTTCAAAAGTACGTAAGCTCCAATTCCAGTGAAGGCAGCTATTAATCCTAGTAAGATACCAGGACCTCCCGCTTCTAGAATAGTTGAAAGATTCATTCCTGCACCTAATGGGAATGAGAAGAATGGAATTAATAATAATTTACTGCTTCCAAGGAACTTTCTCATATCAGGATCAATATTCCCCAAAATCATTCCTATTATTATTGGAATTAATACTCCTATAAGCGCTTCAAAAGGAATGGAGGCAAGGCCTGATGCACCTAATGCAACTAATGTGAAAAATGGACCATCTTTTAAAGAAAATACCGCATATGCCCCTACATCCGTTTCGTCACCATACGATGAAGCAAGAGATGCATATAATCCACCATTAGCATTTAATAACGCTGCAAGGATGGCTAATGGTGATAATCCTAGTATTCCAGCAGGTCCAAAAAGCATGGCTACAGTTATACCTATACCAGCACCTACTATAAATTTTCCTGTTATTAATATGGCACCTTTTTTTAATGCCTTTGGTGCTAATTTGAAATTAATTTGTGAACCAATTAAAAACATAAAACATGCCAAAATTGTTGATGAGGCTTCTTTACTGAATAATGCCGTTGTAAAACCTCCAATTTCTAAAAATTGCGGAAAAAATGTATTAGTTAATACTCCTAAAAAAAGTGGAACAACCATCATACCACCTGGAATCTTATCAAGCGTTTTCTTAATTGGAATTTGCATGTTTAATCCTCCTAAAATCGTTTTTTTAATCTTGCAAAAACCTATTATTTTTTCCGATTTATCCAGTTATTAGGGAGAGAGATTCCGATTTTCTTTCAGGCTGTGCTATGTTTTAATCCCCCTTTATGTTGTTACATGTCTATCATATTCCCATGTAAAGCGTTTTCATAGTTTATGAAAGTTTAGTAATTCTTTTTGTAAATAAAAAAAGTAAGCAGCTTCAAAAACTGCTTACAGAAAATTTTTTATTAAGTGTTCTTTAAATGGGTTAAATTCATGCTGATACACAGGCCTTCCAATTGTTCCATGGATCACCTTGACTTCAAGTATTCCTAAGTCCTTTAGAAAGTTAAGGTACTTTCTTGCTGAAACCCTTGATATTCCTACAACATTCGCTACTTCGTCAGTGGAAAAAGGTCCTCGTTTCAACTCTTGAATGGCATCCCATACCTGCTTTAAGGTATCCTTCGCTAATCCCTTTGGAAGTTCCTCTGCGATTACGGCTTCTTCTCTGTGCCAAAGTAAGTTATCGAGCTCTTGCTGACTAACCGAATCCTGTTTACCAATGAACCGGGCTTGCTCAAGATAGGCAGCAAGTGCAGCGTTAAACCGTTCAAACTCGAAAGGCTTAATTAAATAGTCGACAACACCATACCTTAATGCCCTCTTAATTCTTTCAAGATCTGAGGCCGCTGAAATGATGATGACATCAATTTCAAGATCATTTTCCCGAAGATACGCTAACAGCTCTAGCCCCTGCTTTCCTGGCATAAAAATATCTAGGAGAATGAGCTGAATATCATACTTTCCCAAAAATCGGATGGCTTCAGCGACTGAATGGACTGTTGCAGCCAACCGGAATCCATCAATTTTGGCAAGATATTGTTTATTGATTTCTGCTACCATCGGGTCATCTTCGACAATCATTACATTAATCATTCTGTTCATCCTCTGCTTTATACGGTATATACACGGCAAAATTTGTTCCCTTTCCTGGCTTGGACGAAATAATCATGTCCCCCTCTAGTTTTTCAATTGCCTGCGCCAAAAGATATAATCCGAACCCTCGGTTGTCTCCTTTCGTAGAGAAGCCTTTATCCAGTATTTTATTTTGGAGTGATTTCGTCATTCCCACTCCTGTGTCTTTAACCTCGATTGTTAAAATATCCTCTGCATAATCAAGTTTAAGGTCGACTTTTTTATTTGGACTGTCCGCAATTGCATCCATTGCGTTATCGAAGAGATTTCCAATGATCGTTATCAGCTCATGTGTGATTTCCGGGTTTGCAGGCTTGGGGATTTTACTTGCACAATCAAATAATAAAGAAGCACCTGATTCTCTAGCAAAGCTTAGTTTACCAATTAAAAATCCAGCAAGAACAGGGTCTTGAATTTTCTTCATCATAAAGCCCATTTCTGTTTCCCGGTGGTTAACCGTTTCACTCACATAGTTAGCAAGTGCATCATATTGTTCAGTTCGAACTAGGCCAAGGATGACATGAAGTTTGTTCATGAATTCATGTGCCTGGGCACGGAGAGCATCCGCATAGTTACGCACACCTGTGAGCTGTTCGGCCAAAACTTGAACCTCTGTTTTATCACGGAATGTAGCAATTACCCCTACCGGTTGATTCTTCACAACCACCGGTACCGTATTTACTAAAATAGTAACTCCATGCAGGTTCTGTTCTTGATTTATTTCCGTTTTACCCGATTTTACAATGCGAGTTAACCTAGTCTCTGGCAAATATTCTTCGATGTTCATTCCCATAGGATTCTCTTCAAGTCCAGCTTTTTTAAAGAGCTTACGGGCCGCCTTGTTTACAAGGGTGATTTTTCCTCCCTGGTCAATGGCTATTATTCCCTCACGCACAGACTGAAGCATGGAACTACGTTCTTCAAGCAACCTGGCAATAGCGGGCGGTTCGAGTCCTAAAAGGATTTTTTTGATGTATCTCGCAAGCCCTACTGCGCCAACCACGCCAATCAATAATCCGATTAAGGTACCAATAACCATACCCATTCGACCTTTATGTACAGCCATTGTTACGTTTTCTAAGGAAATTCCTACAGCAACTGCACCGACTTGTTTTCCTTGAGAATTCTTTATTGGAGTAAACGCCCTCATGGATGGTCCTAGTATGCCTTTTGAGATTGATACGTACTCTTTCCCTTGTAGGACAGGCCCTTCATCTCCTCCCCTAAAAAGCTTCCCTACTTCACTAGGATCCGGATGGGAAAGCCGTATTCCTTTCATGTCCATCACAACAACAAAATTAACATTTGTTTTATCCTTAATTTGGTTGGCAAAAGCTTGTATTTCTGATGTATTGGTTAATCTTTCCAAATCATCAATCACCAGCGGGCTTAAGGAAACCATCTTTGCTACATTAAGGGCCTTTTCTTTTTCGGTGTCTTCCACACTGGAGGTAATTCTTTTGCTTATGATTAAATCCGTTATTCCAAGTGATAAAGCCACGACAATACATACAAATATAATAATAATGGCTTGTAAACTAAGTTTGCTCTTCTTCATACTCTCCTCCAGGTATTATCATAATGATAGTATGTATATAACTTATACATAAAATGACAAAAGACCGCTAAGCTCATAAAAAAGCTTTAAGCAACCTTTATCAGAAATCATCCAATTAGCAAAATAGCATCCGCCATAATTGGGGTGAGAATCATTGCACTTTTTTAAAATTAACATCGGAACATTGTTGCTAAATTTGGGCGCAATAAACCCTAGTAATATACCTATTAGGAACCTAGTAAGTGTGATGATCAAAGATGTCGCCCCCCTCATACACTTTCACTTCATGAATGAAATTTATCAACGTATATTATAGTACTTGAAAATAGCAGGACGCTTTTTGTAATTAAAAAAAGTGTTTGGGTAGAAAAATAGTACGGGTTTTTTCATTGTTCATAAAAAAAAGACAAGCTTTTTTTAAACTTGTCTTCATAAATATATTTATTTAAATTCTATTTTCTTGTTTACTATCACTTGTGATAAGGTTCACCGCGTTATATCTAAATGAGGGAATGAGTTAGAATGACTCTATCTAACTTACTAAATCCAAGCTATTTGCCTATCTATTTTCCAAACCTTTTGCGATACCCGCATTTTCTACATAGTTCCTCCACTGCCACTCTTCGTGAAAAACCATCTACAAGGTTTTTGGCTCTGTCCATCTCGATAATATCAGAAAATGAATGATCATTAATATTTCCAAGATTAATAACTCCCTCACCATCCAGACAACAAGGGATAACCGTTCCATTTGCTAAAATCCCGGCTTGATTTCGCATGCCATAGCAGAAGCCCTTCCCATCATCTTCTTCTTCATGTAACGCAGGCCACTGAAACTCGTAATCTTGATTAATGAAGATGCGTTCCGCAATTTTCACGCCGCTTCCTGGTACGACCTTCTCTTCAATTTTGTAATCTAAATCAAATTCTTTCTCAATAATTTCTAGTAATTCTCTATTTCGTTTTCTTTCAATATTTGTCGTATTGTCTTGTGTAAGGTTCCATAATCTTAGGGAAACAATCATCTCTGATTGGCTCGTTGCTTCTTTAATAAAAGAAATGATGCTTCTCACATACCCTTCCTTATCTTTAGAACCAATATGGCCATCAAAGCTATGGAGTGAGAAATTCATTTGCCTTAGCGCAGGCTTGTTTAATAATTTCTCCCTCTTTTTATTAATTAATGTTCCATTGGTTGTGATATTGACTTTAAACCCTTTTTCATGACTTAAGTCTAACAATTGGTCTATTTTAGGATGGAGCAGCGGCTCACCTTTTACATGTAAATAAATATAGTCTGTGTGCGGTTTAATTTGGTCTAATCTCTTAGAAAAATCCTCCACAGAAATGAATTGCTTCTGTCGTTCTGTTGGCGGACAAAAGCTGCATGCAAGATTACACACACTTGTAATCTCTAAGTAAAACTTCTTAAATTTTTTCACTATCAATTCCTCGCTTCTTCAACTCTTAGAACAGGATGAACTATTATTCTATCACTATTACAGCATATTTGTTCCTAAATGGGAACATGCTTATTCAAGGAAACTACCGTTACCCTAGAAAATCTGATTTTTTTCATAATAAAGGTCTATACGGCTCAAGAGCTCGCCACATGGACTGGTTTGTTTCTATTAATCAGTTTGATGACCACCTCTAGACATAATGGACAAAAAATACATAACAATAAACAATGAGGTCCTTACGACTGTAAGACATATCAACTATATAGCACAATTTCTATGTAGTCTTTGTGCAATGTATAAAAACACATGGATAAAATGAATATTTCAGAAAACAAAGAATAAGCCCAAACCCTTGATACAAAAGGATTTGAGCCTTGTTTAAATGATGATCTGTGAGGGACTTGAACCCCCGACCCCCACCCTGTCAATTTTCTAAACGATCTTTTATACAGCATTTTTGTATAAATAGAATCCATTAATTCCAATAATTCAAGTTCCAAATGTTTAATTATACAAACAGATTCTCTTAATTCCATTGTTTCTAGAAATTCTGTGCAATTTCTGTGCAATCTTAATCAATGAATATTAATTGAGATGAGGGTAGGGTGTGTTTTTATAATTTAGTATTGCTACTCACTCCACATGGGGGCTGATGCACACTCTAACAAATGTTGTAAATATTTTTTGTTTAGAACTACCAACATATTTAAAGTGCCACGAAAAAAACTATATTGTTTTAAATTGATCTAATGCCTCTGTTTTTATAGTATAACTAATAACTTACCAAGACAATTCCATTTGTCCGCCTTTAAAGGTTCTTAAAATCCGCGTGATCATCGGCCCATAATACTCTTGTTTACTAGATGGATACGTTATTACTACTGTAGAAATAATATCCTCACCAATAATCGCTTTTTCATATACCATGTGACTTCCATCCTTATAAGAGATTACGTACCAATCACTGCCTAATCGTTTATATACAATTGAACTTTCTATTTTCTCCACTACTCTTTCAACTAAATTGGTATTATGTTGAAAGAGTTAAAGACGCAAAAGATAAGTCTTTAGACCCCCGTTTGTTACTTAATTATTAAAATAGTTTAGAATTATTGGGTAGTTTTATATATAATAGAAATAACTTCTAGTCCTTTTGACCAGAATTATAACTACTATACTAAAAGGAGATTTGGTAATGAAAAAAATTATATCTATTTTTGCGAGTATTTGTGTGCTATTACTTTTCGTGAGCGCAAATACTACACCGGCTCAAGCTGCAAGCTACGACAAAGCTTATGCTACTAAAACACTTTCCGTAAAATCTTCTGCAGGAACATCTTATAAGACTTTAGGAAAAATAAAAGAAGGTTCAGTCGTTAATGTTTATGGTGCTGTAGCAGTTGGAAAAGATCAAGACGACTGGTATGGTTATCAGCAATACGGTTGGTCTAAGATTAAATACAATAATAAAACTGGTTGGGTTAAAACCCACGAATTACACTTTGCTGATCCATATAAATGGACACCTGGCGTTAAAGATGAAGTTATAAAAAGCTTAAAGAAATACTATCTTTCAAAGAATGACAAAATGAAACTAGTAAAAGCCGATTATTTCTCTAATGAAGGGCGCTATGTATGCTACGTGCAATTTGGCGGAAAAGGAAAATGGTATCCCTTTGTTACCATTAACATTAAAACAGGTTGGTATCATGGTTAATTAAGTACCTGGTACCCCCTCCTCTTTAGCTTTTAACCAATTTGGTTATTCGCTAATATGTATTATAGAGGGGATTTAAATGGAATATATTGATGTACAAAACGCCGTTGTTATTAATCGAGATGTAGTTGAAGAAATGATGGCCGAAGAATTTTGTTTTTCAGAAAAATGTTTTATTTCAAAACAACGAGATCATGCTTTTGATTCCCTAGGAAAATTACGAATGATGTATTGGATGATTGGAAAAAAACCATTGGAAGATCCACGTTTCTTATCGTTTGCAAGAATGATGGAATATGCTTTTAAAATAGACATATTGCCAAAAGATGAAGAAAAAGATTAATAAGTGCAAGAAGCGGAAGAATTCAAATATTCTCCGCTTTTCTTTTTGTTAATATGGAGGTGTATTTAAATTTTCACGTTGAAGAAGCATCATATTGTAATTATTTAGGGGAAGATGTAGTCGGCACTGATATAGAAACAACAAAAGAGCGGGCAATTGCCGCTCTTAATAGATAAACTTATTCAAGTATTCATTGATTACATTATCTTTGATTTATCTGCAAATTGAATAAATTTTTCTAGATTCTCTTGATTTATTATCTGTTCAAATTCGCCTATTTCTCCTAATATACTCCCCCATTAAATAACCCCTAAAATGAATGTACACAATTATTAGACTGAAGATTGGGAATATTATTTAAATTAAAGGGGAATGAAGCCCTTCCATACCAGCTGCAGTTTGGAGTTTACTTGAGCAAATCCTTTTAAGGTGTTCGTTCTATGCTTGCCCCTCCTCCAAAGATGTCATACATAATCACGCTTCTTTTTGCTGTAATTCAATAGCTTCTTTTTTCTGCAATTTAATCAATAACACTAGTATACAAGCAGCAATATAACAGCCTGATAAGAAACCTACCCCAAGCAAACTACTGCCTCCTGCCATGAGTGCACCAACAACGAATGGTCCAACGAAGCCGCCTATATTGCCAAACGCATTCCAAAGCCCCATCATTCCACCCATCATATTTGACGGTAATATTTCAGCAACCAATGTCATAAAGACAGCAGAAGAAGACATTCCGCCAACAATAGTAATACTGATTAAGGAAATAGCCAACCAGATATTATAATTAAGAGCAAGTATCGCGGAAAGTAGCGAAACTCCTGCAATGGCATTTAAACAAAACAACAATAATCGTTTATTACCAAGCTTATCATTGATAATCCCTACTGAAATCATTCCAATGGTACCAATTAACCATGGAATTGCAGATAGAAAACCAACTGTTGTATACCCTAAAGCCGAAAACTCCTTAATAATGACCGGCAACCACATAATAATTCCGTAGTTTCCAACTCCTCCACCCATAAAATAAGCAAGTGAAACAAAAATGAAATTACGATTCAAAGCCGCTTTCCAGTATGTTTTTTCCTGAATTACTTTCGGCCTGCTTGCTTCAATCGCTTGTTGTTCTAATAAATAAGCCCGTTCCTGATCGCTGATTCGTTTTTTTGAAGCTTTTAACGGACTATCTGGAATTAGGTAGAGAAAAAGGAACGTTATCAAAATTACAGGAATCCCTTGGGTCATAAATACCCATCGCCAACTCTCTAAACCAAACCAGTGAATATTTGACACAATATACCCTGATATTGGTGACATTATTAAAGGGGCAACTGTAACGTATAAAAAGAAAATACCTGTAGCTCGACCACGTTCATGTTGAGGAAACCAGTTTGCTATTAAAACACCCATTGCTGGATAAATTCCACCTTCAACAAGCCCTAACAAGAAACGAATACCAATTAACATCTCAATAGAGTTAGCCAGCCCCTGCATACTCGAAAGAACACCCGTTAACAAGCCAAGAATAACAACAATATTTCGTGCGCTTTTCCTGCTTGCTAAATGTCCAATCGGTGCCATTAATAAAATGTATCCGCAAAAGAATATCCCTGCAATAAATCCACTTACCGTTGATGTTATAGCAAATGTTTTCTGCATCTCTGTCATAGCAAATGATATATTGGTCCGATCGATGTATGCCAACATATACATGACGAATAACATTGGGATAATTACTTTCCAGCGATAACTTCCCTTCATTGCATGGCCTAATTGCTCTTTCTTTAGCTCCATTAAATCACCCCTGAACATATTATTGACTTCCTTTGATTCCTAGGCTTCATTTCAACTTTTCTCAAAAATGGTTTTGTCGGAATCTGCAAGCGTTTTCACTCCAGAGGTGCATGGTCAATACTCTCTAAATCTTGACCATTTCAACTTCTATTAATTGTAGGATGTCTTATGGAATGAATAACCTTTAAAATTTCCATATCAGAAAGCCGACTCCTGCTGTTATTTACAACAGGTGTCAGTCACTGGACAACAACTCTTAGAAAAGGAGACACATCAAATATTTAAGTATATAACTCTCGTAATTTAGTTTTAACAATCTTTCCCGAACTTGTTTTCGGCAATTCATTCACAATTTCAAACTCTTGAGGTACTTTGTAGGTGGCTAATCTTTCTTTACAAAATTCTTTTAACTCTTCCACTTTTCCACCATAACCAGACTTTAATGTTAAAACCGCCTTTACTAACTCTCCTTTTTCAGCATCTGGGTACCCTATGACAGCAACCTCCAATACAGCCGGGTGCTCGTATAATACTTCTTCTACTTCCCTTGGATAAACATTAAACCCTGAACGAATAATCATATCTTTTTGTCGATCGACAATATATAAATAGCCATCATTGTCTCGCTTTGCGATATCCCCTGTTCTGAACCATCCATCAATAAAAGCCGAATAATTTTCCTTTTCACGGTTATAATATCTCTTTATGACATTAGGTCCTTGAACAACTAACTCTCCAGATTCTCCAATTGGTACCTCTTCGAATCGTTCATTTACTATTTTGACTCTTACATCATTTATAGGAAGCCCAACACTACCCAGTTTTTTCCTACCGTGAGGAGGATTAACTGATACAACTGGGGAACATTCTGTTAATCCATATCCTTCAACTATTTCAAAACCAAAAGTTTCTCTCCATTTTTTGAAAATCTTTTCTGGTAACGGTGCCGCTCCCGTATATGCGATTCTTAATTTCAAATGATACGTACTAATATCTTTATCATTTAACATGTACGTGTACACAGTTGGAGGACCAAAAAAGAACGTTATCTCCTCTTTCTCCAGTGTACTTAAAGTATTTGAACTTGATTTCCATCTCGGTATCAGATAGATGTATCCACCGCAGTATATTAGGGTATTCATACAATTTGATTGTGAAGCTATATGAGATAATGGGGTCAGAATTAATGTTCTATCATTCTCATTTAGTTCTAAGGTTTCTGCAAATGTTTTAGCATTATGGTAAAGATTATGATAAGTAAGCACCGCACCTTTTGGTAAACCTGTTGTTCCGGAAGTATATAAAATGGAGCATTCCTCATTCTCATGTAAATCTACTAAATATTCTGCTTGTCCATCTGTTATTAGATCACTAAAGATTGAATCATTCCTCAACAAATATTGGGGATTTCCCTCTATTTTTGTCTGTTTCAGCACTTCATTAACAGCTTCATTAGTAATGATAATTTTAGGGGTACTATCATTGATGATTATTCCAAACTCCCGTGAAGTAAACGATGGATTAATCGGAACACTTATAGCTCCGATACGCATACAAGCATAATAACTGATTACAAATTCAGGGCAATTGTCCAAAATTATAGCAATACGGTCACCTTTCACAACGCCACTTAAGTAAAATTGGTTAGCAAGCTTTTGGACTCTTTCATTTAATTCCCTATACGTAAAAGAACCTGTTTCCCATCCAAGGGCTAATTTTTCAGGGTTTTCTTTAGCGTGCTCCCGAAGTTTGAGATCTAAATTCACTCTTCATCGCCCTCCTTATAATCATTCAATTGAAAAGTTATGTTCTAATAATTAAAGAAATCCCCCGAACAACCCAGATACCTTAGTGTGTTAAATCCTACTGCTTATCCTTTTATCCCTCTTACTAAAATTTAACTTTTTTTTAAGAAAGGCTTGGACACCTGCTTTTGCATTTTACTTACCAATTTACAAGATACAAAAAGTAATATCCCTAACTGTAAATAGCATCTATTTTTAGGAATATATAGTGGATTCTGATACTATTTTAACAAACCTTCGACCTCTAGTAGTATAATATTTTCAACCCTTATATCATCAAACCTAGTTCTTTATTTATGTGTAAATTGAGGAGTACGTTTTTCGATAAACGCTTGAACCCCCTCTTTTACATCTTCTGTTTGAAACACTTCCCCAAATAGATGTGCTTCTCGTTCAAGTGCGGCATCAAAATCTTGATCCATTCCTTCATCAACAGCTCGTTTAATACGAGATAAGGCTTGTAGAGAATATCCTGCAATTTTTTGTGCTACTTTATAAGCTACCGTCATACCTTCTCCACTCGGTACAACCTGATTAACTAAACCAATCCTTAGTGCTTCATCCATGGATATCGGTTCCCCTGTAAACATCATTTCTTTCGCCTTTGCTTCTCCAACTAATCGAGGCAGACGCTGTGTTCCACCGGCACCTGGGAAAAGGCCTAATTTAATTTCAGGCAATCCAATTTGTGCATGGGCCTCCGCAATTCGAATATCGCAGGTTAAAGCCAATTCACATCCTCCCCCCAGGGCCCATCCGTTTATTACTGCGATTGTTGGCTGAGGTAAAAAATCAATTAGATTGAAAACACGGTGCATATGCATGGAAAATTCTTTGACATCATTTTTCCCTATCTTATCTGGAAACTCTTTAATATTTGCTCCCGCCATAAATGCTTTATTTCCTGATCCTGTCAAGATAACACATATGACTTCCGGATCTTTCGCTACCATATGAAAAATCTCATCTAACTCCTTAACAACCTGATGACTTAAAATATTCAATGGCGGATTATCCAAAATGATAGTAGCAATTCCTTCCCTTTTCTCCACACGCACTAATTTTGACATTTAACACCCTGCCTTTCTTCAAGTTATTTTTTACCTTTCTTCGCTGTCTTTTAAACTTTCACTCTATTCTTTTAGAATGATAGAATTTAGACTGGATATACTGGGTGCTTCCGCTCAGAAAAGACCACATCCTTTGATGAATACGCATCAAATCGATTCACTAATTCATCGCGTAATGAATTTGGGGAAATAATCCCATCGATAATCATTTCTGAGGCTAGTCGATAAATATCTATATCCTGCTTATACTCTTCCCTCTTCTGTTCTACAAAAGAAGCCCTCTCATGTTCAGGTAATTGGGCAATTTTATTGGCATAGACAGCATTTACTGCGGCCTCTGGTCCCATTACTGCAATTTGGGCTGTAGGAAAGGCAAGGCAGCAATCTGTTTCAAACGCCGGTCCGGCCATGGCATACAAACCTGCTCCATAGGCTTTACGGACAATGATAGAAATTTTAGGTACAGTCGCTTCAGACATGGCCGAAATCATTTTTGCCCCATGTCGAATGATTCCTGCCCTTTCAACCTTGGTTCCAATCATAAAACCTGGTACATCAACAAGAAATAGAAGTGGAATATGATAAGCGTCACAAAGGGTAATAAATTTTGCAGCCTTATCCGCCGTGTCGTGGAATAGCGCCCCACCCTTAACACGAGGCTGATTGGCAATAATCCCGATTGCTTTTCCATTTATTCGGGCTAAACCAGTAATTAATTCTCCAGCAAACAATTTCTTGATTTCAAAAAAGGAACCTTCATCAATAACTCGATCAATCAAATCATACATATTAAAGGGTGCATTCTGATTTGTCGGGATAATCTCTTCTAATGTTTTCTCAAACTGCTTAGGTGCCAATTCCTTCTGTACAGGAGGTTTCTCAGCAAAATTAGTTGGAAAATAAGATAGATAATTTCGTGCCATTTCAATTGCTTCTTCTTCGTTCTTGGCTAACACATCTCCACATCCGGACACGGAACAGTGCATACGAGCCCCCCCATTTCTTCCAGGGTTACTTTTTCTCCGATGACCATTTCCGCCATCCGAGGAGAACCGAGATACATCGACGCATTTCCGTCCACCATTATTACCAAGTCACAAAAGGCTGGAATGTATGCCCCACCGGCCGCGGATGGACCAAACAAAATACATACTTGAGGAATCTTACCGGAGAGTTTGACTTGATTATAAAAAATCCGTCCTGCTCCTCGTCTTCCGGGAAACATTTCAATTTGATCTGTAATTCGTGCACCTGCTGAATCAACTAAATATAAAAGAGGAACCCGCATCTTTTCTGCCGTTTCTTGCATGCGAATAATTTTTTCTACCGTTCGGGATCCCCAGGAGCCCGCCTTGACCGTTGAATCATTCGCAATTACGCAAACAGTTTGACCATGGATTTTTCCTATAGATGTGACGACTCCGTCAGCCGGCAAATCTCCTTCCACGCAATTAGCAAAAAGGGCATCCTCCAGTTCAACCCCCGAATCAAACAGCCTGCTCAGACGATCTCGTACAAACCATTTTCCCTTGTCTGCGTTTTGTTGATGATACTTGGCGTCTCCACCCCTTTTAATAGATTCGATACGATTCTGTAAGCTAGATTCATGAGATGACAATTTAATAGTCATGTTTTCCCCTCCCTTGTTTTACTGAGCCGTCCCCTGTCCTACTCACCCTTGAATACAGGGATGCGCTTTTCTTTAAAAGCTTGAAGCGATCTTTCATTCTCTCCCCCCCTTATGTACTTTCTCTTAGCTATCCGTTCCACAAGCTTGCAAGGTATGGCTAGGCAGAGATTTTCCTAATCTTTCTTGAATAAAAAGAGCCGCTTCATGCATTTTTTCCCGATCAATCCCGGTCTGGATTCCCATTCCCTCCAACATATAAAGCAAATCATCGGATGCAACATTTCCGGAGGCCCCTGGAGCATAAGGGCATCCTCCTAAGCCCCCTATGGCCGCATCGAATGTACTGATTCCCATATCAAGCGAAGATAAAATATTCGCTAGGGCCATTCCACGAGTATCATGAAAATGCATCGCCAATTTCTTTGCGGGAAAACGCCGGAGAAGATCCTCCAATACCTTTTGTACCTGTATCGGATTTGCCACACCGATTGTATCGCCAAGCGATATTTCCTTAATTCCCATGTCAAACAAAGTATTGGATATCCGGACAACATTTTCGACTGAAACAAGTCCTTCGTAGGGGCAACCAAATACTGTTGAAATATATCCACGGACAGACTTTCCTGCTGAAAGAGCATCCTGTACTACTTCCTCTAAAACAGAAAATGTATCTTCTATGGATTTATTGATATTTTTTCGATTATGAGTTTGGCTTGCTGACATAAAAACGGCTACTTCATCCACATTAGCTTCTAATGCTTTCTCCAACCCTCTCGAATTAGGGACAAGGGCTGTATAAACAACTCCAGGAACACGCTGAATCCCTTTGACTACATCACTAGCATCCGCAAGAGCTGGAATCCATTTTGGATTTACGAAAGAGGTTATTTCAACATGCTTCAATCCAGTTAAGGATAGTTGATTAATCCAGGAAATTTTATCTTCTGTCTTAACCCATGCTTTTTCATTTTGTAGTCCGTCACGCGGTCCCACTTCTTTAATCGTTACGCTTTCTGGCCATTTCATTCTGAAAGCCCTCTCTTTCAATGCGGTGTGAAATTCAATCAATTTCTACAAGGATATCTCCTTCATTTACAAAATTTCCTTCCTGTGCCTTAACTTCTTTTACGACTCCAGAACTTTCAGCTACCACTGGAATTTCCATTTTCATAGACTCCAGAATCATTACATCTTGACCTTCCTCTACTACATCCCCTGTCCCCACTAATACTTTCCATACATTACCTGCCATTGTTGCTGTAATCTGACTCATTCGAATGTCTCCTTTTTTAAGCCGTTCGGCTCTGTTGTTTTTAAATGTTTCTCCACAAAACTTGTCGTCGTATCTCCGCTGAAAAAAGCAGGGTGTGCGGCTACTTCTCGCAACATCGGAATATTCGTTTTAATCCCCTCTACCCAATAGTTTGCGAGTGCCCCTTTTAAACGATCTATCGCTTCTTTGCGATTTCTTCCCTTCACCACCAATTTAGCAACCATTGGATCATAAAATGGAGTAACAGTTAAGCCTT
The DNA here is from genome assembly GCF_042136355.1 of Peribacillus sp. Hz7. NCBI lineage: Bacteria > Bacillati > Bacillota > Bacilli > Caryophanales > Bacillaceae > Peribacillus > Peribacillus sp. Hz7. Next base: position 18,035 of record NZ_JBHHJV010000025.1, on the reverse strand, counting down.
CATGAACGGCCAATTCATGGCGGATTCCAGCACCTTCCGGTGTAACGAATTTCGTAATCGTGCCTGGTGACGGAAAGAACGTTGTAGGATCCTCCGCATAAATCCTAGCTTCCATGGCGTGACCCTCAAGCTTAATATCCGACTGCACCAAACCAAGCGGCTCTCCGCATGCAATCCGAAGCTGCTTTTCAACCAAATCAATTCCTGTTATCTCCTCCGTTACCGGATGCTCCACTTGTAAACGCGTGTTCATTTCTAAGAAGTAAAAATTCTTTTCTTCATCGACCAGAAACTCGATAGTACCTGCGTTCTGATATCTAAGTGACTGAGCTGCCTTAACAGCCACTTCCCCCATTTTCCTTCGTGTATGCTCATCGAGAAAAGAAGACGGCGCTTCCTCCACAACTTTTTGGTGGCGGCGTTGAATAGAACATTCCCGTTCCCATAAATACACGGTATTCCCATATCGATCAGCAAGGATTTGAATCTCAATATGCCTTGGATTTTCCACATATTTTTCGACGTACATAGCTCCATCTCCAAAAAAGTCAGTGGCCCGTTTCTGGTTGCCTACGTAAGCTTTACGAAGTTCTTTTTCACTGCGAACCACTTGCATCCCTATTCCGCCCCCGCCTGCTGAGGCCTTTAGCATCACTGGATACCCCATAACATTGGCAACTTTCACCGCTTCTTCTACATCCTCCAAGGGATATGAAATACCCGGAACTACAGGAACTCCCGCTTCTTCCATGGCTTTTCGCGATTCAATCTTACTTCCCATACGGGCAATAATTTCAGGCGAAGGTCCGATGAATACAATTCCTGCCTCTTCACATGAACGGGCAAAAGCAGTATTTTCAGAGAGCAGTCCATATCCAGGGTGAATCGCTTGTGCCCCTGATTCTTTCGCGATTTCTATAATCTTATCCATATTCAAATAACTTTCATTTACACGAGGTGCCCCAACCAAATATGCTTCATCCGCCATTTGAACGTGTGGTGCTTCCATATCTGCTTCAGAATAGATTGCTACGGTCGAGATGCCCATTGTGTGGCAAGTACGGATAATCCTAGCGGCAATTTCCCCACGATTGGCAATTAGAATTTTCGTAAACATCCTTCATTCCTCCGTGTTCTCTCATTTTTCCATCTATTTCTCATACATGTAGAGTCCTTTTTTCATACGTGTAAAATCCTTTTCCTGATTTTCTTCCTAAATCCCCGGCTGCCACCATATTTTTTAATAGGGGACAAGGTCTATATTTTGGGTCCCCAAACCCTTCGTAAAGGGCCTCCATCGCTGCCAAGGCCACATCCAATCCAGCCATATCAATAGTCTTCAAAGGTCCCATTGTATGTCCATAACCGCTTACAAAACCTTGATCAATATCTTCTGGGGTTCCTACCCCTTCCATAACCGCATAACATGCTTCATTCACCATAGGAAGCCATATGCGATTCATTAAAAATCCAGGGAAATCCTTCTGAGCCACAATGATTTGCTTTCCTAACCTCTTCCCTACCTCTATCGCTCGCTGAACTGTCTCTGTCGAAGTCTTATGTCCCTTCACAATCTCTAGAAGCGGCATCATCGGTACTGGACTGAAAAAGTGCATCCCGATGACTTGCTCCGGACGACGAGTGACTGCGCCAAGGTTCGTAATAGATAAGCAGGATGTATTGGAAGCAAGAAGAGCTCCTTCTTTGGCCACTTTATCAATCTGTTTAAATACGTTTTTCTTCAGTTCCAAATTTTCTGGTACAGCTTCAATGATGACGTCCGCATTCTCGATTCCATCCCAGTACACTTGAAATTCAATACGAGAAAGAATACCCTCTGAATCTTCAATCTTTCCTTTTCTTTCAAGGTGACTTAAGGAGTCCCTAATTCTTTTTCTAGCTAAATCAATTCCCTCTTGATTAATATCAGCAATGCATACATCCATCCCTGACTGTGCTGCTACTTGAGCGATTCCAGATCCCATCAATCCCCCGCCAATGACAAATAGTTCCATTCCTTTTACCCTCCTAAGATTTGTTTGGCTATAATCAAGCGTTGAATTTGGTTCGTTCCTTCATAAATTTGTGTAATCTTGGCATCTCGCATCATCCGCTCTAACGGATATTCCTTGATGAACCCGTATCCCCCCATTAATTGAACAGCATCGGTCGTTACCTTCATCGCTGTATCCGAGGCGAAACACTTAGCCATCGAAGAATTTAGGGGAACCCCCGGTTGCTTACGGTCAATCATTTCGGAAGCCTGATAGACAAGTAGTTTTGAAGCTTCAATCTGCATAGCCATGTCTGAAAGCATAGCCTGAACCATCTGAAAACTACTCAATGCTTTACCAAACTGCACTCTCTCTTTTATATACTCCCTAACGTAATCATAAGCGCCTCTCGCGATCCCCAAGGCTTGAGCCCCAACAATAGGTCGCGTTTCATTAAACACGTTCATCATAATAGAAAAACCTTGTCCTTCTTCTCCGATCATATTTTCCTTTGGAACTCGTACATTTTCTAAAATGACATCTCGTGTTGCAGATCCTCGAATCCCCATCTTGTCTTCTTTTTTCCCAAAAGAAAGGCCCGGTGTTCCATTTTCGACAATGAATAAGCTAATCCCATTAGTTCGATGCTCTGAGGTACGTGCTACAATCACGTAGATTTCTGATTCGCCTGCATTCGTGATAAATACCTTTCTTCCATTAAGAATGTAATTATCCCCGTCTTTCTCTGCCCTAGTGCGTATACTAGATACATCCGATCCTGCTCCTGGTTCTGTAATGCCGCAAGACCCGAGCACTTCTCCCCTAGCAAGTGGAGTTACGTACCGTTCTTTCTGTTCCTCACTCGCGCCAATCAAAAATGGACCAATGGCTAATGCCTGCGTAGATAATGCGACTGATGTGGAAGCGCAAGCAGCAGCTACCTCTTCTACCACCAGTGCGTGACTCACCATATCTGCACCAATTCCACCGTAAGCTTCCGGTACATGGACACCGAAGAAGCCATGCTCCGCTAATAGGCGAATATTTTTCCAGGGAAACTCTCCTGTTTCATCTACTTCTTTGGCATGAGGGGCAATTTGTTCCCGAGCAAGATCACGGGCTACTTTCTGAATCATGGCTTGTTCTTCTGTTAAAAACATAGATTGTTCCTCCTTTTTAATTCACTTTCGTTTTTCCTGACCGAATAACGGCCTTGGAATCATACACCTTATACTCGTTCAATAATCATCGTTGCACCTTGACCGCCACCGATACAAAGACTTGCTAATCCGAACTGTTTTTGTTGTCGAATAAGTTCATGCAGAAGCGTAACTACAATTCGAGCACCTGAGCACCCTACCGGATGTCCTAAAGCAATCGCTCCACCATTCACGTTTACTTTTTCTTCATTTATTCCTAATTCACGCATGACAGCCAGTGTCTGTACGGAAAAGGCTTCATTGAGTTCGAATAAATCGATGTCATGAATAGACATCCCCACTTTTTCAAGTGCCTTTTTCGTCGCTGGAACTGGACCGATTCCCATTATCGAGGGATCAACCCCAGCAGAGGCAACAGAGCGAATTCGGGCGAGTGGCTCAAGCCCTAATTCTTTTACTTTTTTTCCTGAAACCAGGACCACCGCTGCTGCTCCATCATTTAAACCGGATGCATTACCAGCTGTCACCGTACCATCCTTTTTAAATGCAGGATTCAACTTTTGAAGTTTTTCTAGGCTGGTTCCTTGAGGATGCTCATCCGTACGCAACTCTTGATTTCCCCTACCATTCACAGGAACGATTTCTTTGTCAAAATATCCTTTTGCCATTGCTTGCTGCGCCTTTTGTTGACTGGCTAAAGCAAACCTATCCTGTTCTTCCCGAGAGATTTCATATAGTTCTGCCAAATTCTCAGCGGTGACACCCATGTGATAGCCTTCCATTGCACACTCAAGCCCGTCATAAATCAAACTGTCCACTGTCGATAGCGCCCCCATCTTTTTTCCCCAGCGTGCATCCAATACCAAATGTGGAACGTTGCTCATACTTTCCGTTCCTCCGGCAACAATGATATCCGCCTCATCAGCTAAAATCTGCTGATAACCTAGTCCAATCGATCGCATACCTGAGGCACACTGCTTATTAATAGTCATCGACGGAACAGTTACTGGTAATCCAGTCTTGATGGCAGCCTGCCTTGCCGGGTTGCCTTTTCCTCCGGCTTGAAAAACGTTACCAATGATTACTTCATCAAACTGTTCGGCTGCAATGTTAGAACGCTTTATAACAGCCTCCATAGCAATAGCCGCCAACTCCGATGATTTTAAATGGCGAAGCATTCCTCCAAATTTCCCAATAGGGGTTCTTGCTGCTGAAACAATATAAACCTCTTCCATTTCCCATTCTCCCTTTCCTAGTTTAGAAACAAGTTGTCATTTTTGGATTCCCAAAATTAAAACTAATTCCAAACTGTATAAATTCCCCTTTTTAATAATGATTAGCCGCTGCCAAGGCAGTCCGACTCTTCTTGCCCCGATTTAAAGCCAGCTCCATGGCCGATGATGCATGTGTTGTGACCACATAATGTTCTGTACATTCTTCACCTATAGCTGATAAAATCGGGTTCAAATAGCTATAATTTGAGTCATTGATGTCTTCTTGCCTTTGTAACTATTTATAATGCAAAACTCGTGCCAATTCTGACTTATTAAACAAAAATCTACAGAAACCTTGACTTACCAGCCTTCAATACAGCATTTTCTATTTCAGTTGTTATTTAACTCATACATAATGGTGCGATAAAGCGCCATTATAGAGCCAATGCATGTGCATTTTCGCACCACATTCCATAAAATTTGAAAATTCGGTTATTTTAATCTGATTCAGATCAAGAATAAGAAGATATTTACACCTTCTTATTACATAAAAAACGCGGTGCAATTTCGCACCGCGTTATTGTTCTATCTTATATTTTTGTATCTTTCTAACTAAATTAGAGTGATGAATCTCCAAATGGCGAGCCGCTTCCCGAATACTTTTATATTGTTGAAGAGCACTTATAATCATTTCTTTTTCCAACCGTTCTTTTGCCTCACGAAGGGATATTGGTGTCCATTCCATACTTACCGGTTTTCCAGCTATCTCGCGTTCCAGCTTCATTTCCTCCGGTAAAAGCGTTGTTTCTATAATGTCCCCTTCCGCCATAATGACCATACGCTCGACAAAATTCTCTAACTGTCTTACATTCCCCGGCCAAGAGTAGTTCTCCATCGCACGACAAGTCATTACATCAAATCTTTTTCGACATCTATATTTATCATTAAACTTGTCCAAGAAATGACCAGCAAATGGGATAATATCTTCTTTTCGCTCTCTCAATGGAGGAATATCAATAGGAATTACATTTAAGCGATAAAATAAGTCTTCTCGAAACTCCCCTGCTTTTACCATCCCTTCCAAATCCCGATGTGTAGCAGCGAGGAAGCGAATGTCAACTACCTTTGGGCGGTTGCCTCCAACGGCATAAAATTCTTTGGTTTGAATCACACGCAGAAGCTTCGCTTGGAGATGCAAAGGCAAATCTCCAATTTCATCGAGTAATACACTTCCCTCATTAGCCATTTCAAGTAATCCTACTTTACTTCGGCTAGCCCCAGTAAACGCTCCCTTCTCATAACCGAATAATTCGGCTTCGATTAAAGATTCAGGAATTGCAGCGCAGTTAATTTGAATAAAAGGTTTATCCGCACGATTACTCGTTTTATGAATCGTCTTGGCAATCACTTCTTTTCCGGTTCCAGATTCACCTCTGATAAGCACCATCGCTTCAGTTTTGGCAACTTTAATTGTCTTCTCCAAGATTTGTTTCATCTTATAATTCCGACTAATAAACTGGTCAGTTTCTAAAAAACGGGTTCGGAGCTCTTGTAATTCAGAGTAATCAATATCTTTATATCGCTGGTGTTCCTGACGAAGCTCATTAATTTCGTTAAGATCGTGGTAATTGGCAATATAAAAAATGATGTGACCGTTCCGGTCTAAAATAGGTTGGCTTGTAATAAACACTTCTTTTCCCGTTTTTAGTTTCTGTGCAATTGTCAATGGATTCTTTTTAAGTTCCTTGAGCGAATTATGAATGAGAATCCCTTTCTTTTCCATCTCTTTTGTAGTTAACCCAATAATTTCGCTAATGGGGAAGCCGGATATTCTCTCCAGTGCACGGTTGGCATAAAGGACTCGTCCCCCCCGATCAGATAGAATCAAACCTTGGTAAGAGTAATCTAAGTAATAAATCAATTTCTTGAAATCCAACTGTTTTAAAACTGGATCATAGAACAGATCATGCAGTTTATCTGAACTCATAAAATTATCCATTGTACTTCCCATCCTAATGCTGTGACCCCCTAATCATATGCCATATACTATATTGATTTTCAATATATCATACTACTATTAAACAGATAAGGGTAAATATAGAAAATGATTAAACTAGTTTAATAACAATCTGTTGTTTTTAAGACAGAAAAAAAGACAGTGTATTTATACATGCACTGTCCTTAAAGTCAACTTTTTATTCTTTATCACTAGAGTTGTATTAATATAGTGAAAATTTTTTGATATTTATATTTCAATCCATACTAAGTGAATCCCTCTATAATAAAAAGCTTCCCCATTATTTCTTTTCAATTATTCTAGTCTCTTTAGGACTGTTGATGTTGGACAAGTAAATTACTTTTTAAAAATTCTCCTTCATTCGGTGCGATGGGAAGTTTGATAGAAAAGCAGGTTCCTTTCCCTTTCTCACTTTCTACGTGAATGGTTCCGTTCATTCCTCTGATAATACTATAGGATACCATCAACCCAAGTCCTGTTCCCTTGTCTTTTGTTGTAAAGTATGGCTCACCAAGACGGTTAATTTGTTCTTGTGTCATACCTATTCCTTGATCCTGGATATCAATTTGAATTGTGGATTGTGTACAGCTATAACGAATTTGAAGTTCCCCACAGTTTTGAATTGATTCTATTCCATTTTTTATTATATTAATTAAACATTGTTGAAACTTTTTTCTATCACCTCTGACAAAAGAAGTTTCATCCTCTGTTAATGATAGACTTACTTTTACTCCATTCATGTTGGCTAAAGGACTCGTAAGATTGATTACATGTTGAATTTCTGTAGAAACCTTTATCTTCTCTTCCTTATCAGGGGTTGGTTTTGCGAACGTTAAATAATCATTAATCACTTCTGTTGCACGGTCCAATTCTTTTAACGCAATTTCAGCATAATTCTTTCTTGTTTGCGCGGATACATCCTCTGATAACATTTGGATAAATCCTCTGCTTGCAGTAAGTGGATTCCGAACCTCATGGGAAATACTAGCGGCAAGATGACTCACCATTTGCAATTTTTCTGCTTTCATTAATTTTTGTAACACTTGAAAATTTGTTTGGATACCTTCCCAAAGAATAGTAGCAATCAATATGCCAATGACATAAATAACAATGTATCTTACCCAAAGGCCTATTTCAACGTCTACTCCTATTATTTCTAAAATAGGAATAGAAGCTATTAAAGTAAACAAAGTAATAGATAAATTCACCAATACTTTTTGTTTGATGGTCATTTTCAAATAGTATTTGGATAAAAAGAAAATGATAAAACCTATTAAAGGATAAATGATAAGGGTTAAATAAAATGCCCCTTCACTTCCCCAAAAATAACGAATACTTAGAACTAAAACCAATAAAAACAGCCCTAATCTATAACCACCATATAACCCACCTATAATAAATGGGATTAAGCGCAAATCCAAAACAAACTGCCTATTTATCTCAAGAGGAAATAACATACTTAGAACAAGGGAAAGTACAGGAAAAACAGCTAATATCCATCCCTTTAATTTCTCAATTTGATAGATATATTTTATCAGATAGAACATTTGTATCAAAAAAATAGGAAAGATGGTTAATAGAAAATTAATCAATAAATCTTTTGTCATAAGATCCATAGTAACACCTGACTTCCATCAGTTTTTGGTATAAGCATCTTCAATTCATACAAAATTACAGATATTCCAGAAGGAAGAGTTATAATTTGAGTCATTACTGTCTTCTTTCCTTCGCAACTATTTATAATGCAAAATTCATGCCAATTCTAGCTAATTAAACAGAACCTACAGAAACCTTGACTTTTCACTATTAAATATAATATTTTCTGTTCAAGTAATTATTAAATTCATCCATAACGGTGCAATAAAACACCATTATGTAATGCGTTTTCGCACCACATCCCATATAATTTAAACATTTAGCTATTTTAATCTAATTAAGGTGAAGAAGGTGAAGGCGGTTGGCGCGGACTGCTTTGAACTTGCTTCCACGTAGATATGCGGGAGATACTTCTTGAATGGGCGTCAGCATGGCTACAGGATGAATAAGCTTGCAAGAATGCTTCTCGACTAGAGCCCGGGGCTCCGGAGACCGAGCCGGATGCGACAGCAGGAGGTCGATGTCGAAGGAGACTCGGGTGGCTGCTGCGTGAAGACCTTCCTCGAGTGAGCGAAGAAGGTGTAAAATGACAATAAAGTTATTTAGTTTTAAAAGCTCAAACAAGTATAGCCCCGTTCTAAATTTTAGAACGGGATTAAAAATATAAATTGTTTAATTTTTGATGTAAGACACTTCACTACACTAAAAAATATAACAATAAAGTCATTTAAAAATCTAAGTTTTATTCAAAAAATAGCGCCCGATTGCTGAAGATCCAAAAATTAAAAGGGACTTCAAAAATTAATCTTTAGTTATTGTGCTAACGTCCCCTTTACTTTAAGTATAAATGTTCACAAAGTTTTAAGAGTCGTTATTCACTCTCTTAAATAGTTATAAAGAAATCCCTATTCCTTCATAATATGCATTGTTTCCAGAACACCTCCCGAATGTATTATGGAAACAAAAAAAGCCGTATGGCTACGGCGTTTCTTGCTCGTTCAACTTTTGTTGAAGCTCAGTTTCTAATCTCCTTTACCAAGTTGAAGGACATAATGTTTATCGGCACATTTATCAGTATAAGAAAAATAACGGCAGTACAAATGATGCCCTTCAAATGGTACTCTACTCCTTTCCACCAGATATACTTTATTGCCTCTCCTTTGCTTTCCAAATCAATTCTGGAATTAAGGGAAGATTATGAAGCGAAACACCAGCGGCCACAGACAATGCATTCCCGAGGGCCCCAGGCATTCCCATTAACCCCAGTTCTCCTATTCCCCGGGCTCCATATGGTGCATCAATCTGTGGATTTTCAACAAAATCAACCAAGTAATTAGGATTCTCTCCATAGCGGAGCGGGCGATACGTCCGAAGTTGCGGATTCAAAACCCTCCCTAAATCATCAAAATAAAATGTTTCTCTCCCAGCGAATGCTAGCCCCATACTCATTGCCCCCATAACCTGACCTAACGCTGTTTTTTCATTCATTACCCTGCCAGCATCCACCACCGTCGCAGCATTAACAAGTCGATACGTATAATCTTTACGATCGAATTCTACCTCTACTCCATATGCTGCAACAGACCACTCAGGACCAGGCTTCCCAGCCCCAGTTTCAGGATCCAAATGCGTTATATGACGTAATATATATTTTCCTCTGCCAATGATTTGACCGCCAATAGAGTTACCATTTGGATACTTATAACCATAACCAATATCTTTAAAATGGAGCCCAATGGATGGGTTATCCCTCAAAAATACCCGACTATTTGCCACTTCAAGATCTTCCTTTGGTGCTCTTAACACACATGAAGCCACTTCTTTTAATTGGCTAATCACATCGTCTGCGGCATTTAAGGTAGCCCTACCTGCCATAAATGTTCCCCTGCTGGCAACGGTTTTCCAATGTTCTGGCATTGTCTCGGTATCGACTTTCATTCGAACATGAATTTGATTGATATCCATTTTAAGTCTCTCGGCAAGAATTTGAGCTAGCACAGTCTTAGTCCCAGTTCCAATTTCTATAACCCCTGACATTAAATTGATACTCCCATCTCGATTAAATGTTAAAATAACGCCCGAGGGAGCGTTGGCATCAATCGTTGACGTTTTCCAGCTGCAGCTTACGCCTTTTACTCTAACAAAGCGTTCATCTATCTCTTTAATCGCCCCTTCGTCCCACTTGATTAAATGTCTTAATTTCTCAATACAATGTGGTAAGTCTCCTAAATTACTTTTATTTAAAAGAACCCTTGTCGGTGTTGTATTTCCTGGCCTAATGGCATTTATAAAACGGAGTTCAAGCGGATTCATTTGCAGTTTTTGTGATAATAAGTCCAATGTTCTTTCAATTACAAAGGACAGCTCAGAATGAGCAAATCCTCTATATGGGGATGCATATGGATGGTTGGTATACATACAGTATGAGTCACACCAGACATTCTCAACATTGTAGGGACCTGTGCAGTCGACTGCCCCTGATCTCGTTACATCAATGGCTTTATCGGAATAGGCACCCCCATCCCACAAATAAAGAATTTCCATAGCCTTAATTTTCCCGTTGCGGTCGGCCCCAATTTTAACTGTTGCATCCAAACCAATGTGACATGGAGATGTAATAATATCCTCTTCACGGATATTGAAAACCTTCACGGGTCGGCCGCCAACAGCCTTCGATGCTAAGTAGGCAAGTATTTCAAGCTGAACGGGTGCCTTTCCACCGTAGGCTCCTCCAACAAACGGCGTACGAACAACAATTTTCCCTATATCCTCACCAAAGTAATCAGCTATAAGTGTTTTGACCATAAAAGGCGCCTGAGACGAGGTCATTATATTGATTGTTCCATCTGGTAAAATCTCACACGTTGAACATCTTGTTTCCATTGCGGCATGGTCCGAGGGTGCAAAGGAATAACTTGCTTCTACTGTTACCTCACTGTCAGACCATCCTTTTTCCATATTGCCCTTGCGAATTTTAGTAAGGCTTGCAATGTTTGTTCCCGGAACCGGATGTGAATCTTCCTCCTTTTTGTATTCGCCTAACTTTTCATGGACGAGGGGAGCATTCTTTTGGAACGCCTGTGTAGGTGAATTTACTACTGGCAATAATTCATAGTAGACCTTAACTAGGTTAGCTGCTTTCTGAGCCTGTGCTAGAGTATCAGCGACAACTAATGCAACTGGTTCTCCGTGATAACGGACCTTATCAACAGCAATCGGCGGGCGGTCACGAATGGCCTCACCTGTGAGTGGAAAATGTTCTCCTGCGATAACCGCCCTAACACCTGGTATTTTTAATGCTTCTGTCGTGTCAATCGCAGTAATTCTAGCGTGCCCATATGGACTGATGACCTTTGCACAAGAAAGCATCCCGACTGATTGGTAATCATCCGTGTATTTCGCCCGTCCTGTCACTTTATCCCACGAGTCTTTACGAATGACACCCTTTCCAATTATATCCAACAAATTCCCTCCTAACCCTCGGTTTTCATGAAACCTTTCCATTCCCAATACATTAATATTCGTGTACATAAAGATAAATATAGCTAAATAGAAATAACCATATGATTAATTATGTAGATGAAGTTTATCTCCTACCTTATAAATATGGGATTTCAGTGAAATCATACGTTAAATAACAAAAGCCGATAATTCTTTTTACAAAAAAATAGGCATTAATGTTTATACACTCTAAAAAATTTCATTTTTCGAGAATATAAACCTGAACATTCAGAATATGGTGTGACCTCTATTCAGTTAATACGAAGTCTAATAGTTGATTCATTTAAAATATGATACTTCGTTAATAAATAAGAAAAATCCTTGATTGATTAATATCAAACAAGGATTTTAAAAAACGCCCTTACTTATGGTACGGTTCACCGTGATTAATACTAAACGCCCTATCAATCCTCCTATGTTGCTCATTCAACATGTCAACATTTATATGATTAATAGGTGAAAATTCATCTAGAACATCTGATTTTTTTCATAATAAAGGTCCATACGGCTCAAGAACTCGCCACATGGACTGGTTTGTTTCTATAGTTGCTCGCTACAAAATGACGAGAAATATTCTACAAAGATACAATATCCATACAGAATGCCTCCTAACAAATTACTTAAGAAAAACTCTTACCGTTGAATCTATTAAAACATCCAGCAAGATTGGTTTTTTCTCATTAAACGCTTTCTCAAAAGCTGGTTGGAGTTCTTCAGGTTTTTCAATTCTTATCGAATCGATTCCAAATCCCTTTGCCACACTAACAAAATCCACTGCAGGTTCATTTAAATCCATTCCAGGAAAAACGTTTTGTTTTGCAGATTCTCCGTCGATATTCAGAATTCCGCCTTTAAGAATCATGTAGCTTTGATTATTCATAATCACAAAAACAACTGGTAGGTTATGCTTGGCGGCATTCCATAAAGATTGGATATAGTAAAGTGAAGAGCCATCCCCAATCACATTGACTATCCTTTGATCAGGACGTCCTAACTGAGCACCAAGAGAAGCCGGCATACCGTATCCAAGACCGCCGCCCTTTAACGCGATAAGACTGCCAGGTTGATTCAGTTCCAAATAACTATGTGTGAACCTTCCGGAGGTTACGGATTCGTCAACCACCAAAACGTTCTCAGGGAGTGCTTTATTTAGTTCATATATGACTTCAGCAGGGGATAATGGAACTTGTCCTCTCGTTCCTTCTAATTCTTTCAAACGCTGTTCATCACTTTGTTTTTTCATTAGCAAAGTTTTTTCTTTTAAACTCTCAAATCGGGCTCGGTCCTCATTACTAGCATGAAGATCGATTAGTTCTGTAACCTCTTTAACTGCGATTCTTGGATTTGCCAGAATAGCAGTATCAACATGCATATTTTTTCCCAGCTCCCACTCTCCGCTGTTAATAGCGATCACCTTGGTTCCTGGTTGAACAATAGGTCTGTCAAAATAAAGTAACGGAGCTTGACTCGTTACTCCAACAAAAACCACTACATCTGCATCTTTGAGTACCTTCTCGATATATGGACCGTTAGGGAGGCATCTCCCTGCATACTGTGGATGTCCATAAGGGAAGCTTAAGCGAGAGCATTGATGCTCAACATAAACCGGGGCTCCGATCATCTCTGCAAGTTGAACCATCTCGTTCAAACCTTCACAGCTTGCTAATTGATCCCCAACTAAAAAGACAGGGTTCTTAGCTTGTCTAATCAAAACAGCAGCATTTTGCACAGCCTCAAGGTCTCCTCTTATATTAGAGGAAACAACGGTTAGAGGAATTGGTTCTGCATCTACCTCTTGCCAAAGTACATCAGAAGGAAGAGAAAGGAAAACGGGACCCATCGGTTCAGTTAGGGCCATTTTGAATGCTCTATGTAATACTGTCGGTAATTCTTGAGCATTTTTCACTTCCCAGCTCCATTTGGTATAATCCTTGACCATGCTAACCATTTCACCCCAGAGTGCAGGTTCTTGTATAGCGAGTCTAGTGTCCTGCTGCCCGGCTGTGACAATGAGGGGGACCCCCGCTCGATAGGCATCGTATACGTTCCCCATACCATGAGCAAGACCCGGAGCTGCATGCAGGTTAACAACGCCTGGTTTTCCCGTTGCTTGCGCATAACCTGCCGCCATACCAACACAGACATCCTCGTGTAATGAAACAATAAATTCAATATCTGGATAGTTCACTAAACCATCGATTAATGGCAATTCAGTTGTCCCTGGATTTCCAAATAAATATTTTACCTCGTATTCTTTCAAAGCCTTTAGAAAAAAGTCTCTACCTAGCATTACGTCACACCCTTATATTTTAATAGAAGTATGGCCATGCTTTGATTTTGTTCTATCTACAATAGAACCCCATGGCGATTTTTTTATTAAGATCGATTCCACTTTCAAACTGTAACGAAACACTGTTCAAGAATCGAACGCAGTTCTGGCGGAATGACCTCGGACTGTTGTGTTTGAAAGTTAAAACAAACGACAACAGCACTTCCAGCTGCAATCATTGCACCCGTATCTGCTGATTTAATTTCGTGTGCCAATGTATAGCTCTTTGTTCCGATTTTGGAAACCCTCGTGGCAAGAGTTAGCGTTTGGTTTGCATATGCCTGAGCCAAATAATCACACTGTGCTGAAGCCACAATGAAATTCATTTCTCCCCTATTATCTCTGTCGTAACCAATCGCTTTAAAAAATTTTGTTCGTGCTTCTTCCATATATATAAAGTAACTAGTGTTATTGACATGACCTGCTGCGTCTGTCTCACAAAACCTAACATATACATCGATTTCGGGAATGCTATTCATGTTCAAACCCCTTTCTATTGACTGATTTTTAATACTTCTTGATTATTCCTGCCTTTTTCCTTTGCCAAATTGTACATTTCCTGTCGATACCCCTCTATGCTCATACTATAAGGTCTTTCATTCTCTTAAAGCATAATTTCCATCACCGTTTACTAAGTTCTAACCTATTAAAAAGCTTCTACTTCATACAAGAAGCTCGTCACCTACACTTCACTTATTATTACAAAGAAACGCCACCGTCTATTGCAATAATCTGTCCCGTAATATAATCACTTCCATTGCCAGCTAAAAAAAGTGCCGCTCCTTTCAGTGAGTCAGGGTCTCCTAATTTTTTCATGGGATTTTTATTTATTATTGCAGCCTCTCTTTGGTCAAGTACGTGCTTTGTCATTTTCGTTTCAAAGAATCCCGGTGCAATTGCATTGACATTTACTCCATACCCCGCCCATTTTCTTGCTAAATCTTTCGTAAAATGATGGACCGCTGCTTTACTTGTACTGTATCCAATTGCATTTAGGACTTCCGGGGGCTCTGCCTTCAACCCTGCAACAGAACCGATATTAATAATCTTCCCCTTGCCGCGACTGATCATATGTTTTCCAACGGCCTTTGACATTAGAAATGTGCCGGTTACATTCACATTTAAGACCTTTTGCCATGCTTCAAGCGGCATATTCTCCACTTTTTCTCCCCAAGTAGCCCCGCTATTATTGACGAGAATATCGATTTGGCCAAAATCAGAAAGAACGGCTTCCACTGTGTCAGCCACAGCTACTTCACTGGCTACATTGCATTCATATGCCTTTGCCTGTATAGAGAACGTATTTTTCAAATCATCTGCTGTGTCCTGACAATTATGTAATTTTCGAGAACAAACAGCTACATTTGCACCATATTCCGCAAATACTTCTGCAATCACTCTCCCCAATCCACTTCCCCCGCCTGTAATAAGCGCTGTTTTCCCACTTAAATCAAACAAAGATTTCGTCATAGTTTTCCTCCTATTAGGTCTTACTTGAGATAATCCTTAACGAACCTCCAACAACACCGACTGGAGACTGAACCTTCTTCATCCATTAAAGTGAGGTTCTGTGTGTAGCCAGTCCTTATTTCTTCTCCTTTTATTAATGCAACTTGCGTGCCAAGTTTTTAATGGGATAAACGGCTATATTTTATATGAGTAAATCGTTAAATAATTCAATAATGAATTAACTCTCATCTATCCCGCCTTTTATAGCTATTCATTATTGTATCGTTGATTCATTTATGAATAACTTACAGATTTCCCAAACGAGAAAGCCCACTTCTTTAGAGGTGGGCTGATAGTGAGGTCGAACCAGGCGTGTCTCGTGACACGTTAATGGTTCGATTTTTTTGTGTTGTGGGCGTATTTCTTGTAGTTGGAACATGTGTTCTTTTATAATAGTTTTATAGAAAACAAGAGAGGAGGAAAAAACATGTTTGTCACACACTCATTTCGTATTCCCTATGAGAAATATCTATATGAAGAATTAAGAATGATGCAGAGAGAAGCGGCTTCTGTATGGAATGATATCGTTCGAGAAGCGACTTCTTATTATGTTTCTCGTAAAAAGTGGTTAAGTAAAGCAGAGATTCAATCTGTTCGAAAACAAACGTATCAACTCCATTCTCAGACTGTTCAAGCCATTGCGGATAAGTATGAAGCGAATCGAGAAACGATTCACAGCTTCGAAAAACGGATAAAAAGGCGAAGTATCCGTGGAGAAGAAAATACTATTATTGCATCCCATTAAAAAAAGCATCGATGGATATAACCAAAGAGACCATTGCGATAAAAAAGGCATCCTATGGATTTTCACTTCCTGAATGGTTGACTAAAAAGAAAAAGAAGAATTGGAACAAAAAATTCCCAAAGAAAAATAAGGCTATTCTTCTTCCTAATCTTTCGGAGGAACCGTTAGACGAGTGTAACTACGCAGAAATTGTATGGAGAGACGGTGCCTATTGGTTTTGTTATACTGTGCAAGTCTCTGAAAGGGATCTATCATCGTTTGATAAAAAGGTGGCTGGTGCTGATTTAGGAGAAATTCATACCGTGGCAGTCGCGACAGAAAACAAGGCTCTTCTTGTTTCAGGACGAGCCATGCGTAGTATCTCTCAATTCCGAGCGAAAGTATTGGCGGAATTAAGTAAAAAGATGTCTCACTGTAAAAAAGGATCTAATCAATGGAAAAAGTATAAACAAGCCAAATATCGCATTCGTCAAACTAGTAAAAATCAACTCAAAGAGTTGGAACATAAAACCACAAAAGAAGTCGTTTCTTTTTTAGTCGAAGAACAAGTTACACATTTCGTGATAGGCCATGTATCAGGCATTGAAAAATGGACAAAGAAGAACGAGAAAAAGAAACAAAAAACTAGTAAAGTCAGAAGGCAACAACTATCGTTGTGGAACTAAGGGAAAATGAAACAAAAACTCACCTATAAAGCTGCATTAATGGGGATAAAAGTAGAGGAAACAGAAGAAAGCTATACCTCTCAAGATTGTCCGTTTTGTAATGGACGACATCAAGTGAAAGGAAGACACTTTATTTGTTCTGTTCATAAAACAGAAATCCATCGTGATGTAAACGAAGCACAAAATATTGCCCGTAAAAAACATACGATGGCAGTCCAACCTCTTCATTCGGTCCTATTTAAACAACCGATTTGGTATAAACGCTTTTTGTCTGAAGAAATCAGACAAAAAACGAAACATCCGAAGGATAAACCGAAGAAAGAACCAAGTATCGCCAGTCGAATGGCGTAGTGGCACCGACCTTGCCCTTTTGAAAGACTGTTTTTCTCTCAAAAGTTGCTCGCCCAAGTTTCACCCCTGCATCTTCCTGTGGAAGTTTGTAAGTGGAATGTTTGCGAGAAAGAACCCCACTGGCTTCAGCCGTGGGAGTGGTCAGGGATACTTCACTCCTAAAAACGAGCTATTAGAGGAAATGCTAGGTTAAAAAATGAAGGAATTCTGTTTATAAATCAAAACAAGAAAATGACGTGTAGAATGGTACACGTCATTTTCTTGTTATATATATATCTTATTAAACTAAAGCGTCCCGATAGTTTAAGTAGAATCCTTCACAATCTCTTCTACACCTTAATATAACACCAATTTAAATGTGTTACTCTAGAATCTGATTGATTAAAAAACGACACCTTCTTACTTAAAGAAAAGCTCCCTATAATTGAATAACTGATGATTTTCTTACAGTAAGTTTACGAAGCTTTGGGTAAATTTAGTAAAGTAAAGAAGAGAATATCCAAACTAATATTCTCTTCTTGAGATTTACCCGTTTAAAAAGAAGGTAAGTTATCTAAGTTATTTTCTTTAATACCATCAGGTTCACTACGTATAATATCCCTGCCATACTTATGAAATACGTCGACATGAGCTAACTTCCCTGATTTTGCTTCATCAAGAGCAGTAATATAATCTAGTTCTCTTCCACTACTTGTTTTAAAAGCAATAATATCATCCTCATCATTTTTACGAACTGCAACAATTTGTTCTACTCCTGAATCGACTTCCTCAACTACTTCCAATTGAGCTTGGCCTTCTCCTTGTTGTAAGTATTCATTATAAACTTTTTGAAAGTTGTTTTTGTCAATATTGATTTGAGCCAGAGCGATCACTTCAAAAGCGAGCCACTTCATTCTGAGTTATTTCCATATTTAGGGGAGGATTAGGAGTTTAGGGTATCTGGCCCGAGGGGCC
>NZ_JBHHJV010000024.1:0-46980 GCF_042136355.1 Peribacillus sp. Hz7 | reverse complement strand
CTAAGTTTTCAACCGATTTTTGCAAAGCGATACTATCCACTTCTTTCAAAAAAGAATACTGTTTCTTTAATTCTGGAAGTTCTTTGATGGTTTCATATTTATTCAAATAGTCCCCTTTCCAATGATTTGAGGAAAGTTGACCATTCTGCTTCATTTCTTCTGTGATAGACCAGTAAGCGTCTTTTTCTTTCTGTTTACCAAGAAAGAGATTAAAGACAAATCTTGAACAACCAATCGTCTTATGGATGAGTTCCATTTGCTTCTGATTAGGGTATAAGTGAAATTTAAAGGCTTTGTGGATGAACATGGTTGAACACCTTCTTCACCATTTACCTTATTATACCATATACAAACCCAAGGACACAAACATCAGTTCCCTTTTTTTGAAATAGTCACTAATCAGAAGGACAAAAAGGATGGTACTCCTATCATCGTCATTTTCTTATGATTCAACCAACAGTCGGACAATCGAGATGGCAAGTAAGCCATCCCAATCAGAAGGCGATTCATCCCCTCCCTACTCATTGGGCTATCACCCTTCACATTCCTTGAGGAAGGGGTATTCTCGCCTATTTTTTTGATAAACTATAGCTTTCTCATAATTCTCCCTCCTAATTTACTTTGAATTAATCAATTTATCTCATTTAAAATAATAAATATCACGAAAGAAACGAAAAAAGACCCTAAAATTAAAAGATATTCAAGACTGGAGTCGCTAAAAAATTATTTAACATATCTTTCAAAATGATGCTTCACTCATTTTTACAATGTTTATTTCCGTGTAAATAGTTCAATCTCTGTAACAAAAAAATCCCCTCAGAACATCGGTCTGGAAGGAATATAAAAATGCTCTAAATCTACTCTATCAGCGCCTCGGTTAGTAATTAATAGGGCAAGTTCCATACTAACCAAACATACACCAAAATCCTAAAATTCTCGCTAAACTGAGAGTTTAATAGTAGAAAAAAATAGATCATACCCGATAAACTCCCTGGCATGATCTATTTTCTTAAGTTCTTTTCTTACTTAATTAAGTTTATCATTGTATAAATCACAATGCTTTTTCCAAAATTTCAACGATGTCATAGTTTTCTACTGTCTCCTCAACCTCTTTTGCCTTTACCCCATCACTAATCATCGTTAAGCAGTATGGACAACCACTTCCAATCATTGTTGGTTTTGTCTCAAGAAGTTGTTCTGTTCTTGCAATGTTAATCCGTGTTCCAGTATTCTCTTCCGTCCACATCATACCACCGCCAGCTCCACAGCACATAGCATTTTCGCGGTTGCGGCCAGCTTCAACAAGTTTTACACCCGGAATCGCTTTTAATATTTCCCGTGGCGGGTCGTATACATCATTGTAGCGCCCTAAATAACAGGAGTCATGGTAAGTGATTACCTCATTTAATTCTTTTGTGAATTTTATTTTCCCTTCTTTAATCCATTGATCCAGCAATTCTGTATGATGATATACTTCTGCTTCAAGACCAAATTCCGGGTACTCATTTTTCAATGTATTATAGGCATGTGGATCCATCGTTACGATTTTCTTCACATTATGCTTTTGGAATGTTTCAATATTGGCATTAGCCAATTCCTGAAATAAAAATTCATTTCCAAGCCTTCGTGGCGTATCACCTGAATTTTTCTCTTTATTTCCTAGAATAGCAAAGGAAATGTCTGCTGCATTCATGATACGAGCAAATGACTGGGCAATCTTTTGACTACGGTTATCATAGGAACCCATGGAGCCAACAAAGAATAAATATTCAAACTCTTCTCCAGACTTCTCCATTTCTTTAACAGTTGGAACATGAATATCTTCGCGTCCTTCACGCCAATCTCCACGTTCTTTTCGATTAAGTCCCCACGGATTTCCCTGCCGTTCGATATTTGTAATTGCACGCTGAGCATCAGGATTCATTTTTCCTTCTGTTAAGACAAGATAACGGCGTAGATCGATAATTTTATCTACATGCTCATTCATCACCGGGCATTGATCTTCACAGTTACGACATGTCGTACATGCCCAAATCTCTTCTTCTGTAATGACATCTCCAATTAAACTCACACCTTCGCTCGCTGCTGCTACTTCCTGAAACCCAGCCTCAGCTAAAGCTAATTGATTCCCTTTTGTGCTTTTAAAAGCAAAAGCCGGCATCCACGGTTCTCTAGAAGTAACCGCTGCTCCTTTTTCTGTCAAGTGATTCCTCATCTTCACAATCAGATCCATTGGAGATAACGTTTTTCCCGTTCCTGAAGCGGGGCACATATTGGTGCATCGTCCACATTCTGCACATGCATACAGATCAATCAGCTGATGCTGAGTAAAATTCTCAATTTTCCCGACACCAAACTCTTCAGCTGTCTCATCCTCAAAATTAATCTTCTTCAATTTACCAACTGGTCCGCTTTTCTTAAAGAAGATATTGACCATGGCAAATAACTCATGAAATTGCTTGGACTGTGGGACAAACACCAGAAATGTGAAGACCGTTAACATATGAACCCACCAAAATACATAGAACAACACAGTTCCTGCGGTTGATCCGATGCCAGAAAATAATAACGCAATAGCACCAGAAAATGGGGCATAAGCCAGATTCGGTTCATGATCTAACATAATTACTTCGAATCCTAATGTAAGCAAGATGGATAAGGTTAGCGTACATAAAGCGATATAGACAAAAGCAGCTTTGCCATCACGCTTCCATTGCAATCGCTTTAACTTTTCCCCATAACGGCGGTAAAATCCATATACGACAGCTAACAGCATAAGGAATGTAGCCCACTCCTGCAGAAGACTGAAATATTTATGCCCTTCACCAAAAGGAAATTCATAGCCTTTAATAAATCCTTTTATGATAAGTTCTATGAGTCCTATTTGAATGATAAAAAAGGTATAAAATAAGACTAGATGCATCAAACCGCTTTTCTTGTCTTTAAATAATTTGGACTGACCAAAACCATTGATTAATATCAGATTGATTCGTTCTTTAAGGTTTGGTTCAAACTCAGCTTTTTTGCCAAGCTTGATAAATAAATAACGGGTGTATACAAGATTGACAAACAAATAGGCTGCATATCCAGCCACAGCTAGGAAAACAAGTAAATTCAACAATGATAACATTCTCTCGTCCCTCCAATGACAAACTTTTGAAGTAAATAGGAGGAAGTGAATTCCTCCCATTGCAATATTAAACTCCTGTGCCAATCATGGTTTTCTTGAATTCCTCCGCATAATCACGTAGATATTCATTTGCATCTGTCCATTTTCGTTGGATATATGTATCCAATCTTGGATACTTGCTAACGTAAAACAATTATGTTGTCCTGTGATTGAACTATTAAATGAAATATTCCCTCTCTGCCGTTTCTATTTCATGTTTACCGATTACTTGAGGGAATCCCTATCCTAGTTCTCCTTACTTTCTATAGTTTCATAACGACTGCTTCTCCATCTACCACCATCTTCTGGTGCTGATTCAATACTTGTGTTTTTAACTTAATAATTTTCTTATCATCCCTTTTTTCGACTACCTCAACAGTTGCCTTAATCGTATCCCCAATTTTAACAGGAGCAGTAAACTTTAAGTTTTGGGACAAATAGATAGAATTCACTCCAGGTAACTTCGTTCCAATAACTGTAGAAATAAAACTACCTGTTAAAAAGCCGTGGGCAATTCTTTCTTTAAAAGGTGTTTCCTTAGCAAACTCCTCATCAAGGTGAATCGGGTTAATATCGCCAGTCAGCCCAGCAAATTGAGTTATATCAGAATCTGTAATAGTTTTAGTGAAAAATTCCATATCCCCTACTTGAATATCGTTGTACGTTAGTTCTTTTATCATTAATAAACATCTCCTTTTATTTTTATAAGAGTTATATATTGCAATCTTTTCAGCCCTATTTTTTGTACAAAAGAAGCCAGCAAATCCTACAACGCTTTTACATTGATTGCTTTTACTGACTCATCTGAGGCTCGTCTTCTGACAAAGAAGATTAAGTGAATAAAGTCCGTTTCTCCATTTAGCTCCCTGAAAACGATGCCTGTCTTTTTTCAAGAAAAGCTTTCGTTCCTTCTACCTTGTCTTCTGTTCCATACAAAAAGGCTTGGGCTAAGGTTTCAATCAGTAATCCGGTATCCATATCAACCTCAAAACCTCGATTAACAACAAGCTTAGCCATTTGAACAGCAAGCGGTCCTTTTGCCAATATTCGTTCAGCCTTTTCACAGACAGCATCCATCAATTCCTCTAATGGAACCACGTCTGACACTAAACCAATCGCTTTCGCCTCACTCGCGGAAATGAATTCCCCTGTTAAAATCATATTCATCGCTCGACCCTTACCGATGATTCTCGTTAATCGCTGCGTCCCGCCAGCACCCGGGATAACCGATAAATTCAACTCAGGTAAACCGAATTTTGCATTATCAGATGCCATCCGAATATCACAGCTCATTGCCAATTCGCTTCCACCACCAAGAGCAAACCCATTAATGGCGGCAATGGTTGCCTTTTTACTATTTTCAATGCGACGATACACTTCGGTCATACTTCCATTATTGAATGCATCGATTGATTTCCTAGTCGTAAGCTGGTTAATATCAGCTCCCGCTGCAAATGCCTTATCACCAACTCCGGTAAAAACAATAACTCCTATTTCCTTATCATTCTCTAACTCTTCCAATGCAGATAAGATTTCCGTAACCGTTTGATTATTCAGGGCATTTCTTACTTCAGGACGATTAATTTTAATAATGCCAATCTGATTTTCCTTTTCAAGCAATAGATTTTGATAGACCATCATGAATTCCTCCTCATTATTGATATTTCCGATGTAATTGGACGGAAATAATCTTCTTTTAAATTTCAGGTATCCCTTCGTAAATTCTCATAATTATTCGAGCATCACTAACACCCATTTCACCTAGCTTCTTCTACACATGTCTTGGAGTGATCCCTTCTCTGTCCCATTTTTTCTAGTTTGGCAAATTCCTTTATCATTTTTTCGAAAATACTCTTGTTCTTCTGTAAATGAAAATTAAATAATGTAAATCCCTCCTCGCTTATTAATAATGCAGGTTTCATGCCAACAAGTATCCTTGGAAAGGATGGGCCAAAACCCTAATTCTTTCGCAAAATTGATAATTTTCTCAAAACTGCGAAGCAAAAATGAATATTCTTTCTCAGCACGACGAACGGAATCAACGAACTTAGAGCTAAAATTGAAAAGCAACAAACCAAACGAGACTCGCAAAACCTAGTGCAGCAAAGGCATATTAATTTTCGTCAAGCACGTTTCTAGAAATGATCAATCTTTGGATCTCATTTGTTCCTTCATAAATTTGTGTAATGCGGGCATCGCGATAAAAACGCTCCACTGGATAATCGGATACATATCCCATTCCACCATGAATTTGAACCGCTTTATCTGCCACTCGATTAAAGACATCTGAGGCAAACAATTTAGCCATAGAAGACTCTTTCACTACTTTTTTCCCTTCATCGACCATATGTGCCGCTTTTAGCATTAAATTTCTTGCCGCTTCTGTTTCCGTTGCCATATCCGCTAACATCCATTGAATCGCTTGGTTCGAAGCAATCGGTTTTCCAAATTGAATTCTTTCCTTCGCATAGGAAGCCGATAATTCAATTAGTTTTTCAGAAGATCCAACTGCTCTTGCGGCTAGCCCAATGCGGCCTTCACTAAGAATTTTTAAAGCGGCCATGTACCCCATTCCGACTTCACCGATAACGTTTTCCTCTGGAACTTCACAATTTTCGAAGATTAATTGTGCCGTATACGAACCACGCAGCCCCATTTTTTTGTCTTTTTTACCAATCGTAAAACCAGGAAAATCTTTTTCTACTAGAAAAGCAGTAATTCCACCTTTTGCTCTTTTATCTTTATCTGTCAGTGCAAAAACCGTAAAGACATCAGCAATCGGTGCATTTGTAATAAAATGCTTTGTTCCGTTTAGAATCCATTTATTCCCTACCTTTTCTGCTCTTGTCGATAAATTCGTTGCGTCTGATCCTGCACCTGGCTCAGATAAAGCAAATGCCGCTGTCTTTCTGCCTGTCGCAAGCTCCGGTAAATATTTATCCTTTAGAAATGGAGAAGCTAAGCGAACTAGCCCTGTACTTCCAATACCTGTATGGGCACTAATCAACGTCGCAAATCCGTTATGTGTTCTTCCTAACTGCTCCAAAACCGCAGCCTTTCCAACCATTCCTAATCCAATTCCACCGTATTCTTCAGGGATACTCATTCCGAATAATCCAAGTTCTTTTGCTTGCGCGATTAAATGCTCAGGAATTCTATCCTCTTCTTCAATTTGCTGTGCGAACGGCTCTACTTCATTTTCTACAAAGTTTCTTACCATTTGTCTAATTTGCTCAATTTCTGGATTTACTGTCGTAAACATGTCAATTCCCCCTAATAATTTGGAATACTATATACATAATGCAAAAAGTGTGCCAAAAGGACATTGCTTACCTTTATCAGATTTTACTTACCACTTATTCTTTGTCGATTTATATTTAAATCAACCATATAGATTACTAGCAGGTTCTCGCGTTTCAAAAATGAATCAACATTTCATTTTTGAATCACACGATAATTGTTGAAAAAACAAGTTTCAACTCATATTCGCCCATCTCCATGCGAACATGTTTTTACATGATTAAGCCAAAAACCAACAACTTCCTGCACAAGATCCTTAAATTAAACAAAAAAAGCCATCTGATAAGCTCCATTTCAAATAAGAATATTATGTTTTCCAGTCACAGCAAGTTGACTCTATATATGTTCAACTTGTTAATCCGACATAAAAATGTTTATTTGAATACACTGTTGATGTTGACGAGTGCACTGTAGTCATCAATACATACAGAAATATCCTTACCTTATTCCAGCAGCATCCGCTAAATATTCAATAAGATGAAGATAAATTTTCTCGCTCAATCCCTACTTTCATTTGAAGTAGACATCCGAGATTGGTTATAATAATGACAGTCGCTTTTGTTTCTTTCACCTCATTCTACAGATCCTTTTTCAAGCTGGTGTAAAATCAACTTCATTTCCTCTAGTTCTTCCAGTGTTCTTCCTATCGCAATTACAAATTCTGATACAAAAAATACACACTACTGAGTAGTGTGCAAATATAGTATTATTTCAGATTGTACTTAGCTATTTTTCGATACAAGCTGGCAATATGTATTTTTAGCTTTTGAGCAGCTAGAGTTCGATCACCATTCGCTTCTTGTAAAGCTCGTTGGATTGCGTTTATCTCTGCACTTCTCACTTCTTCCTCTAAACTTTGCAGAGGCGTAATTTCCCTATTTGTTGGATTGGTAGACATCTGGCGTGAAAAATAGATCGTATTCATCGAAAGGGTATCTCCTTCAACAATATTCATACCCCTTTCAATAAAGGCCTTTAATTCACGAACATTTCCTGGCCATTCATAGTTCAAGATCCACTCTTGAAGCTTGGAATCAATGAATTTAACGTCCAGATCAAACCTCTCATTAAAAAAATCGATAAAATAATGAGCTAATGATAGGAGATCCTCTTTTCTCTCCCGAAGTGAAGGAATTGTTAAATCGAAGACATAAAGTCGATAAAATAAATCCTGCCTAAACTTCCCTTCCTCAACAAGTTTTCCTAAGTCACGATTCGTTGCTGCAATAATACGGATATCGATATTTTTACTAACGGTTCCTCCAATGCGCTCAACCTCTTTTTCCTGAAGCACACGGAGCAGCTTTCCTTGTGCTTCATAAGGAAGTTCTGATATTTCATCAAGAAAAAGGGTACCATTCATAGCTAATTCAAACTTTCCAGGTTTTCCTTCCTTTCTTGCTCCACTAAATGCTCCGGGTTCATAGCCAAAAAGCTCTGATTCAAATAATTCCCCCGGGATAGCTGCACAATTTACTGCAATAAAAGGATTGTTTTTCCTTCTGCTTATACCATGAATCGCTTGAGCGAATAATTCCTTTCCCGTCCCACTTTCCCCTGTCAGCAGCACCGTTGAATTACTAGTCGCAATTCGAATGGCTAATTCTTTAGCCTCCTTCATTGCCATACTATCCCCAATAATTTCCTCAAAGCTGTATTTGTTTTGGTGGGGCTTTTTTTTGTTCATTTTAGCTACATCAATCGCATGCATGAACGATACCATTTCATGATGCTCAATATCTCCATCACGGGCTATCACCCGATAAATCTCCTGTTGATTCTGTTTCATCACTCTAATTAAACAATTAATCCCGGAAATAACACCGAAGAAGACTTTTTTACGCCTTCGGCCATACATTCCATGGATTACATCATAAATTGGAGCCCCTAAGTAAGCACTCTTATTTATCGAAAAGTTTTCACAAAAATCTGGGCTGAGGTGAATCAGTCGCCCGCTGCCATCAACTTCAATGTGTCCCCAGTCTTCTAGTAAATTTATCGTCTTCTCCATATCAATCACCTTTCCGATAATACAAAAAGAACAACTTGTCCTTTAATTACCTCGGTTCCATTTTGATTGAAGCATGTAACCTTTTGCGTAACCCAATTTCTTTCAAGATTAACATCAATAATCGTCAATTCAGCGGTAATGACATCTCCGGCATGTACCGGATGATAATAAATCATCTCTTTTTGCAGCAATACACAAGCACGTCCCGGAAGTTTATCGGTAATCACTTGGGTAACTAATCCCTCCACCAACATTCCAGGAACAATCGGCTGCGAATAACGATTCTTCCAACTATCCTCATTTCGTTGATAGATTGGATTAAAATCTTTTGTTAATTCATTGCATTGTTGAACATCGTCTTCTGTAAATATCCGTCGCAAACGGGCTATTTGTCCGATAAACAATTCCGAAGTAGATAAGTTCATTTATACTCTCCTTTATTCACAGACTTTTCTGCTGTATCAAAAGTAAGTTTCATAATCACATAGATTTTCATTTGCATCTCTCCATTCTCGTTTTATCTGTCCAATACTTAAACGTAGAACAATCATGTTGTTTTGTGATTGATATATTGAACGGAACATTGCTTCTCTTGCTTAATCATATTGCAAGTTTCATACCAACAAGTATCCTTTATAAAAAAAGACCTAGATTCAGATAATCTCGCAAAAGTGATAATTTTTCGCATAATTGCGAATCGTTTTTGCGAAAAACTATTCATAAAAAAATGCACACTACTAGGTAGCGTACATTAAGCTTACTTGTATAAGGCGTACCACCAACATGTTGTACACGAAGCACAATGTAATTCCCTCTTTCATTATCCTCGCCACTTGTACCTGACACCCGGATTTTTTTCACTTTCAAGTGATTCCCCTGTTAACACAAGCGGAATTCCTTCAGGCAAGGATGAAGCAGCGGGAGCATCGTCTAATATTTTTAAAAGAGTTCCTTTTGGGACAAATGGATACAATTCTTCAATATGGTGATTCAACAAGCGGAAGCAGCCTGCTGACACACTTCTTCCGGCCGAAGAAGGCTTGTTTGTTCCATGTATGGCTACTTCTTGTTCGAGTACAATCCCTCTTGTGCCAAACGGAGAGCCTGGACCATTCGGTTCCACCACTCTTTCTGTTACATATGAAGATGAAAACGGCATTCCTTTTTTTCCTGTAGCTATAGGGTAAACAGCAATCGTTCTGCCATGAAATGAAAGTGCCAATTTGTGCACACTCGGATAAATGAGGATTTCCACTAGTTCTTTTCGAGCATCAAGAGAAGTACCTGCTAAAAGAAGAGTATAGCTTCGGCCCGTTCGCTTATACGTAATTCCTTTAGGAACATACGAAATCCAGTTATTCGGATAAGGACTCACTAACTCCTCAAGCGAAACAGGATAGCGCTTTTTTGCTTGATAAAAATGCACAATTGCGCTGTTTACAACGAGCCATTCTATATGCTTGAAATTTGTTACATCAACCGGCAGCAATGCACCGTCTTTTTGAGCAATGTTAGTCTCCTGCTGTGAAGCGTTTTTCTTCTTGTACCCAGGTGTAGAATCATGTATCGCTGTAGACGCATCGACAGCGTTTTCTTCCGTGAACATATCTGTAAAGTGAAAAAAATAATGATTTAAAACAAATGCAGTATACAAAAAAAATAAACAAGAGAAAAAGATTAGTAAAGCCAGCAACCTTCTACTCGATTGCTTCTGCTTTGCTTGTGATTTAGCCTTTCTTACACGCATGTAGCGATTTTGAGCTTTATTCATCTTTCCCGCCTCCTGCTTCTTTTAATGCCGGTGCATAAAGAGTTTGCCGGCGATAAAATGAGCCCCGGCTATATTGTTTACACACTCAACCTTGTTTTAAAGCAGATCGATGACTCACAAATTGCTCCAAATGTAAATGAAACACTTTTCCTCCTTAACTTGTTTACTTAGCTTATTTTCTTGCTTTCTCGGGAGTGGCTACTCTGTTTATATAAAATGTCCTAACACTTAGATTGATTTTCGATACATTTTTAAAATTTACATTTTTTTACATTATATAAAAGTATACCATCAGTTCTTAATATAGAACAATAAAACACAATTTTCCCCTGCGTTTTCAGCAAAAAAAAATCGCCCCAAAAGGAGACGATTTTAATCAGTTCATTTGATTATGCTTCTTTCCGTCATATTAAGTTTTGGCGTCTGTCAATTTTCTAAACTATCTTTTATACAGTACTTTTGCATAAATGTAAGTAAAAAGGGACATATACATGTTCGCTCAACAAGTAGTCTCCGCACATGACCAGTCTCTTGCATGTTTCAAAGTAATATCGATAAACATTGATAAAGCTGGGGAAATCCATTTGTTTTTGTGATAAACGACTTGGGAGTATATCTGTTTTAAATCAGCGTCGCAAGGAATAATTTTTAACCTTCCTGCCTCGATTTCATCATTTACTGTCATTAAAGGTAAATAAGCAATACCAAGCCCACTCATTACAGAACGCTTTATGGCCTCAATACTCCAAAGCTCCATGATGTTGGAAGGTACAATCCCTCTATCACGTAGGAACTCTTCAAATATTCTTCGATAACTACCTTCTTTCTCGTTCACAATCAAACACTCGCTTATCTTTTGATTTTCGTAGCTTTTATCTAAAATATTCAGCGAACAGTCAGGACTTCCAACAAGAACAATCGGTTCGTTCATTAACGGATGGATGACTAAATCCAAATCCTCAAACTGTGGCAACATAACAAACGCAACATCTGCACTACCATTCATTATGGCTTTCTTGTTATCTCCGCAAGAGGCGTTACTTAAACGGATGCTTACATGAGGAAATTTCTTTCGATATTCTTTTAATATTGGTTCTAGGCGGAATACTGTTAGAGACTCAGGAGCCGCAATCTTTAATGTCCCTCTAATATCCTTTTCCTCACTGGTAATGCTTTCAATTTTTCCATAAGTATCTAAAATATCTTGTGTATAAGGTAACAACTTATTACCAATTTCAGTTAATCTTATCTTTCGACCCATCCGATCAAACAGAGGTGCACCTAAATGCTCTTCAAGTGCCTGAATATGAGAAGTCACCGTGGATTGAGTGTAACCTAAATGCTCTGCTGCTTGTGTGAAGCTACCCGTTTCAATGACCTTTTTAAACGTAACAAAATGGCGTATTTCCATCATTTCACCCACCTTTATTTTACTCTTACTTCTATAGTATCAAAAAAATCAATGAATAGTTTCATAAACTTCAATTTTACTAATGATTAGCCACAAGTTAATATTAAGAAAAAACAGGAGGCTATTTATATGAAGACAACGGAGGTGGTTGCGTTTTGAAACGTATACACTATAGCTGGTTTATTCTTGCCATAACATTTTTCTCCATTATTGTAGCCGGAATTGTCATGTCATCATCCGGGGTTTTCATAGATCCTTTCGAAAAGGAATTTGGCTGGGATCGATCTGTTATTGCACTCGCTTTTGCCATTAGTATGTTTTTATTTGGTATATCAGGTCCTTTTATGGCAGCATTACTTAATGTGATTGGCTTAAAGAAAATGATGATCGTTTCTATGACAACTTTGCTGACAGGTATCATACTAACCTTCATTATGAATCAATCTTGGCAGATGATTATCATTTGGGGCTTAATTATCGGGCTGGGATCAAGTCTTTTTTTAACGGTATTAAGTCCATATGTAGCGAATCATTGGTTTGAGAAAAGAAGAGGTCTTGCAGTAGGAATATTAACGGCAAGTACAGCGACAGGTCAGTTAATTCTACTTCCTGTCTTAGCGGCTATTATCGATCAGTATTCGTGGCGCTGGGCCATTGGTTTAATTATGATCCTTAGTTTCACCATGCTTATCATAATCTTTTTATTTATGAAAAACACACCAAAGGATGTTGGTATTCCTCCATATGGACTTGAAGAAGAAATACAAGAGAGCCATGAAGGACAAAAGGAAAACCCTATTGTTGTAGCCTTCAATGGTTTATTCGAAGCTGTGAAAGTGAAGGAATTTTGGTTATTATCTGGTAGTTTCTTTATTTGTGGGCTTTCAACGAGCGGTTTAATTGGTACACATTTTGTTTCTTACTGTATAAGTTTTGGAATACCTTTAGTTACAGCAGCTTCGTTTCTTTCATTTATGGGAA
The DNA here is from genome assembly GCF_042136355.1 of Peribacillus sp. Hz7. Lineage (NCBI taxonomy): Bacteria > Bacillati > Bacillota > Bacilli > Caryophanales > Bacillaceae > Peribacillus > Peribacillus sp. Hz7. The sequence goes on along the minus strand of NZ_JBHHJV010000024.1, from coordinate 34,337 downwards.
TCTTTAATCTAGTAGGAACAACTCTATCCGGTTGGCTGTCAGATCGTTTCGATAATCGATGGCTATTATTTTGGTACTATAGTTTAAGAGGGGCTTCTCTTGTCTTACTTCCTTATGCATTAACTGAAGGTTCCACTACTATGCTAGTTATCTTTACGGTGTTTTATGGATTAGATTGGATTGCAACTGTTCCACCAACTATTGGTATCTCAAGACAAATCTTCGGCACTAATAAAAGTGGAATCATTTACGGTTGGATTTATGCATCTCATCAGGCAGGTGCTGCAGTAGCTGCATATGGAGGGGGTCTAATCTATAAATTTTTCAACACTTACACTTGGGCATTCTTCTTGGCAGGAGTTTTCTGTTTATTAGCAAGCTTATTTGTCATTATTATTAAAAAACAACATTCGAGTCAATTAGCTAAAAAAGGAATAATGAATGTATAGCGCTGTAGAGGAAGCTAAAACTCACGTATTTACTTTCCTCTTACCGTATAAGATAAATTATTTACCTTATAAATTTTTACATATTTTAGAAAGCATCCTGTATTCAAGAGAATCTATATTTTAATTACTAAAAGGTGCTTTTCTAAAGTAAATAAACCCTAATTTCTAGGTGCTGCAACCAAGAAATTAGGGTTTTTTAGTTTAATTTCCTTAATCTTGTATATCTGCATTTTACTAACCTATGTTAAAAAGCGACTGTCTGCATTAAGCAATCTTATCTGTTCGAACGAGTTTTTAGAAATTCGTCTATTTCAAGGAACCAAGATAATAACCACCAAGGAAAATAGTCAAAATAAGGACAAAATGAATAATTGCCCAACCAAGTCTACCAAATTTGAAATGATTTATATTGATTGGCTTTCTTAAATCTCTAGGGATAATTATACAGCCAATCCATTCAAAAACTAAAAAATATATCCACCACCATGTATAAGAATCCCAAAAGCCCCATTTAAAGCTATATCTAATTAGCCCAGTATTTGTTAATGACCATGTTTCCAAAAACATTCCTATATGAATAATCGTCCAATAGAAAGGTATTTTCCATCCCCACTTCTCTGGACTATAGCGAACGGATAACAGAACCATTATAGGAAAGAAAAGTGTAACAACAGTTACAGGCATAATTTCAATCCTAGGGAATAATAGATACGGAAATGAATAAAACTTAAATTTCACAAACATATAGCACAAAATGTTTCCAGCTAAAGCTGATAAAATAAATAACAAACCGTATCTTTTCTTATCTAATCTTTAAAAAAAGATAAGGTTCAGAAGGCCAATGATAATGACAATAATATAGGCAAAAGATTCAATATTGAATCCAATATTTATATAATCAATTAACATTTTATACGCATTCCCCTCCTTAATTCTTTTCTTTTTTAATTTCCCGAAAATCCCCATTGAAATTGCACAACTAAGAGAATCAACTTATTTTATTTCAATTTAGTAATTGGAATATGGAAGTATATAATCATAAAAACAGTAAGCATGAAGCATAGAATCCACGTTAACAATGGTCTAGTAAAATGGAGCCGTATGCCAATGAACATACAAAACCAAATAAAAGTTGACCACCCAATGTTCCAACCATTATGATGTGTATTTAATCCTACAAGTAAGCACAATGCTTCTACTACTGCCCACATCGATGTCCATAGTAATATATAGCTTATTTGATTAATTAAACGTTTTTTGAAAGGATAGTGTGAGAGATAAATTAAAATCAATGGAGGATAATAAAGATAAACCATAAATAAATCAGTAAGTGTATGATTAGGAAGAAATGACGTCCCAGGAAAATACCATAATGATTTATTGTACGTTAGAAGACTAACAGTCAAACTCAATGTCATTACAAAAAGCACGGTTGAATAATATTTTTTCCAATTTCTCCAATCGCTGAAACGCCACGCTACGATCAGTACTATAAATTCAAAAATTATTGTTAAATAGTTTAAAAACCCCAAACCTTTCACCCCGAATTTAACTCTTATAGCCTCCCTTGATTATGTATATAACCATTGCTATTAGTTTATATAGTTTCCTTTTTTAGGGGTTTGATTCAAATTTATCTATATTAAAATTTTTTAAAGTCTTCTTTGTTAAAATTCGACTTTGATTATGTATTCTTGTTCAGCAAAATCGCCCTAAAATGAAAAATGAGCGCTTATCCATTCTTGGAAAGCGCCCGATTGTGGAATAACGATATAAAAAAACAGCTACCTATGGCAACTGTGACTATTGAAGAAAAGTTACTTTGGTTTAAATACCAGAAATAATATTTTAACGTTTCGCCCACCCTTTACCATTTAGGAAATCTTTCATAATTAAAATAATAGGTTGAAAAACCACATAATTTGTTTTAAGAAAAAAGACTAATATATACCAAGGGCAATTAAACCAAAGATAATAATGACCACATAAATTAAAGTTAAATTTGTAAAATTTCTTTTGGTTGAGCTACTATAATTATCGTCACCCTTCCCTGCGATTAATAGTGTTAAAACAATAGCTATTATTAAAATAATATTTAAAAGAAATCTATTAAGGGTTCATTAATTGTCCTTTGTGGGAGGGCAAAGTCTCGAAGTGAGCAGCGGTAAACAAGCGGAAGCGCGGCAGGTCTGAGAACTGTTTATAGTATTTTTACTAAATTTAAAGAGGTACAGGCTACATAACATACTCTTCAAGTTAAAATTTAGAGCTCCTTTAGAACAAAATTTAGGGGTTTATTAGTATTGTTTGCTAAAGAATGGACAGCATAAAGACAAGTATTTTCATTATTAAGACTCACCATGAAAAGTTTGAAAGGAAAAACATTAAAAAGGAGTAAACGATGCATTGGTATGAAAAGTTAAATCAATATTTTCCGATTGAAGAAATGAAATCAAGAGACCACATGGAAACCTTACTTGAAGAGCGTTCAGATATCTATCATAAGGATGAGAGCTCTAAACATATTCTAATGTATGTTGAACTAGATAATTTTATTTTTATTGATTATCTTCTCGTTTCAAAAAATGCTAGAGGTGAAGGACTCGGGCATAAACTATTGGAAAAACTAAAACGAAAAGAAAAACCGATTATACTTGAAGTAGAACCAATTAACTATGAAGACAGTGATTCAGAAAAAAGACTTCATTTTTATAAACGTGAAGGATTTGAGCATGCTAACTCCATTGGGTATGAGAGAAGGTCCCTTGCAACAAAAGAGCTTAATGAAATGGAAATCCTCTACTGGGCACCCAATAATGAGTCGGAAGAAATGATCTTTGAAGCAATGAAGAAGACATATAATCTGATACATACATATAAGGATCAACATTTTTATGGTGAATCCTATCAACCAGTTGAGGAAGTTCTAACCTTTAGCAAAGAGTCGAAAAATGAAAATTTATTTGAAAACCTATGACTTTTATATTGTCACTTAGTTAATCGATTGGTGGTTCTGGTGCAAAAACTTGAAAAAAATATAAAAAAGCGAAAGATTTCCAGTGACCCCTGGTCTTATGCAACTAGTCCAAACAGTTGATGGATGAATTCTTTTTGATTTTGGACAGACTTCTCCCCTTGAAGATTCTGTCCTTTTTTGATCATGTTCATAGCCTCTAGCCCCGTAATCATTCGTTTGGCAGTCCGTAAGGACTTTAATCCAATCATCGGGCGAACTCATTTTTTAATAAAGCGATGATCCTGCTCCACGATATTGTTGAGATATTTAACTTGCCTTAGTTGGATGCCTTTAGGCATCTGTTTTTCTTCTTTTAACTCTTGAATAGCGATAGGAATCGGTGTACCCAACACATGATCGTTGTGTGAGCCATGGATAAGCCTCGTTCCTTCATCATTTCCACCAAATCAAAAAAAGCGACCCCTAGTGATAAACCCAAAGCAATTGAAAAAATCCTGTAATAATCTATTTCTGCTGGTTTAAAAAAAGAATAATAAATGATACTCGTCCCACTAAGAAAAACAATAGAAGTAAGAAATCTATACATTCTTTTTCTAGTAACAGAGTATGCAGCAAACACAAAAGGAAGAAAGGAATATTTCCCCTTCCCTCCCCCAGCATCTTTCCAAGCATCCCACATAGCAAAGAAATATAAACAGGGATAAAACATTAACCATTGAGAATCCACCTGTACAATCGCCTTTTCTATATCCACTTGAAAACTTGAAATAATGACTTCGTTCAAATTGCTTTTAGCATTTATTAAAAATTCCAAGAAGACCAACACAATACCTTTTATTAATTTACCATTTAGAAATTGAACAAATCCAGGAAGTGCTATATTCCATAATAACGCTTCTTTTCTGTTCGTCACATTGTTCTATTCCTTTTCTATATTCTTTTTTCAATTAGCTTGCTAATGGAGATTTTTTCAATCTATTCGATTGTCAATTAACTTCTATCAAATGCTTTTGGTGGTGATTCCAACCATCCTTTATCAATTAAAATATTGGCAGCATCATCAACAAATACACCAACATTAGTCATATTTCTTACATATAATGCACCTATATCTCTTCTTCCATTTACCGCTAATGAGTTTCCAAATGACCTAATCTTCATAGAGAACATGTCCAACTTATGAGATAACATTATTTTATCAGAAAAAGGAGGATAGTCGGATGTTGTAACCAAATGGTCAATGTATGACGGTGTTGGTAAGTTTTCTGAATGAAGCTTTTCAATACACTGCTTCACTGCTTTATCAGTCATTTCTAAACCTTTTTTAAACAATGATTTTATTTTTTCATCCTTAACTGTTTGATAAAATCCCAATAATAACGCTTTACTTGTTATATTATTTTCAATGTTATCGTAAAGGTGAACAATTTCCATTGCATGTAATGGTCTAACATCTCCAAACCAACCGTTTAGATAGCTTTGTTTATTAGCAAACTCCGGTTTTTCAGGTGTAGGAATACTTGGAGGTTTAACAATTAATTTTTTTTCAAATAAAACATTATTAATCTGTCCTAATAGGATATCTGTGCATTTATTTGCATAAACAAAAAATTCCCTTATATCCTCTCTTATTATTAACGGAATTGCTACTGAATAGATACTAAGCCCCGCCTTAGCCGTATATTTTAAATATTGCACGTAAAATTCATCTTCGTATAAACGAGGGGCACCAAGATTTACATCATCCTTTGAAAAACCAACAGGTATAGGGAAATTTTCCTTTTTAAAAACATTTTCTATCCTCTGCATAAAATCTTTGGATAAGGCTAAACCATTTTCAAGTAAAGTCCTAATATATTCATCCTCACAATGTTGTTGAAAATAAGGCAAGATTTGACTTGCCATACTGTTCCCCATATAGGTAACCCAAAGTTTACCGATTTCAACCGATGTAAATGGCTGTGACCCGTCTAATTCTTTTGAACTTAAATTAATTGGTTTCATAACATCCATTGGATTAAATTCTTTATCGGTGGTCATAAGTAATCCCCTTATCTCTATGTTTCATTAGGTTTAAAGTTACCAATAGACTGTAGTCCTATTCGAGTTAACAGCCTCTTTATAAAAATAGAGGCTTATTTTTTAGTATCGGTTTTAGGTCGATTTCGTCAATCCGATTGGATACTAAATTCCGTGATTTAGGAATTTTTAAAATTCTAAAATATGGGACTTAAATAAAAAATGAGCGCTTATCCTTATTCTGATCTGACCCCTGTCAAGTAGACACAAAAAATAAGCGCAGTTAAGAAGCCTGACTTCTATATTCGATAGGAGTCAGGTTGTTTAGCTTGGTTTGAAACCTTTCGTGGTTATAAAAGTGAATGTAGTCTTTAATAGCCCTTCTAACCTCTTGCGAAGTTTTAAAAGTATGCAGGTTAAAACATTCTGTTTTTAAATGACTAAAGAAATTTTCCATACTAGCGTTATCCCAACAGTTGCCCTTTCTAGACATACTAGCTTTCATTTTATTTCTTGTGAGTAGCTGATTATAGTTATGGGAAGTGTATTGGTATCCTTGATCACTATGGAGAAGAAGTCCCTTTACATTCCTTCCTTTTATGACTTTTTTAAGAGTATCCAAGACTAGTTTATAATCATTACGTCTACTAATTTGGTACGCAACAACTTCGTTATTATATAGGTCTTTGATGGCAGACAAGTATAGTTTCTGTCCATTGAAAATGAGGTACGTAATATCAGTTACCCACTTTTCATTAGGGCGAGAAGCGTAAAAGGCTCTATTTAAATAATTATTCGAGATCAGATAAGGTTCTTTCTTACCGTAATAAATTCGTTTCTTCCTGATAATTGCTTTAATACCTAGCTCACTTAGTAACCGTTGAACTTTTTTGTGATTAATGTGAATATCATAGGTCCTCTTTAACCAAATTTGTATTCCTCTATAGCCATAGATGCCCTTATATTTCTGATGACATTCTATTATTTTCTGCTTTAGCTTCTCATCCTCTATCTGCTTTTCCGAAGGTAATGCTTTACGCTTTACCCACTTGTAGTATCCACTTCTTGATACTTTAGCTAGATGACAAAGTAGCTGTATAGAATGAGCTTGTTTAGATAAATCATTAATGATTTGAAATAGAATACTAAGCTTTAGATCCACTCCTCCTTTCACATCTTTAAAAGCTTTTTTAACAGTTCATTCTCAGCTTCTAATCGCTTTATTTTCTGTTGGTTATTTTCAAAGGTAGATGAAGAGACTCTAGACCCACTTTTTCTGCCACGTTTTTCTCTAAGACCAACCATCCCATCTTCACTAAACTGTTTATAGCATGAAATATTTTAAGTTTTTATTGAAAAATATTGACAAACTATTAGCTGGTTTAATGGAATAACTAAAATAAGACCTTATTCAAAAAAACACTTATGCTACTTAAACTAACGCCCTCGTTAGCAATAAGGAAGTTATAATACTTTAAATTTTTTCTAAGGTTGATTTAATGAAATCAGTTTTTTTGTCTGCGTATTTGTGCTTATTATTTTTATTTAATGTTGCCAGTTTAAGTTTGAGTCGTTCATATTCAACTCTTGATTCATCGTTATTTCTTAAATAATCTCTGAATTTTAGTTGTTCGAGTAAATATTTGTTTCCACTTTGATACATATGTATTTGATGTGTCCTTGGCTCACCTTTGCTGAAATAATGTCTATCAGGTAATACATTTTCCCCTTTATAAGAGTATCCCAGCTTTTCTAGAAACTCTACACAGTTTTGACCATCTCGAAAATCCTTAATTTCAATAGCAATATCTATAATTGGCTTTGCACTTAAATTCTTTACTGCTGTACTTCCAATATGATGGACATTTACTATATACTCACGAATAATATTTTGAATTCTCTCTTTCTCTAATAAAAATTCCTTTTCCCATTCAGTTGTCCAAGGAACTAAAAACACCTTTCCTCTTGGCAATCCAAGCAATTTTATTCCTCCATCCATTTCTTTATTTCACTTTATAAAATTCGATTTTCTTCTTACACTAACCTCCGTTTGTTGAATAAGAAGATACTAATCCCTGTTCATTCATAATTCTCCCAATATGACGTCTTGATACGACACACCCCTATTTCTTCAACTCTACTTTGATTTTGCGAGTACCATAATTCTGACGGCTCGAACGGAAGATCTCGATTACTTTAGAAGAAAGAACATCTTCAGATGCTCTTTCTTTTGCTTCATAGTAATAGGTGCTTCTGGGAAGTTTCAGGACTTTACACATGGCTGATATCGAGTATTTGTGTTGATTGTTTTTGATTACATTTACTTTCGTCCTAGTATCAGCGCAGCTTGCTTTAAAATGTCGTTCTCCATTTGCAATTGTTTTAGTTGCTTACGTAGTTCCATTAGTTCTGATTCTTCTGATGTTCGATTATCAGATTTTTTGAAAGAACCGGAGGTTTTATATTGAGATATCCACTTATCTAAAGCCGATGGCGTCAGACTGTACTCCTGAATGAGATCTTTCCCAGGCTTCCCATTCATATATAGCTGCACCATTTGTTGCTTAAATTCTTGTGGAAATGTTCTTCGCTCTCTTTTGGTCATGGTAGGTTCTCCTCGACTATATTAACTGTAGTCTACTTGACCTTAAAATATCTGTCCAACTAAGTGTAGCCTATCCATATTGTATGGGGCCATTTATTGTCCGGTAAAGCTAATACTAAATATAGAGTGATAGAAATACGGCTTTACTTTTAACTACTTTGCATAAGGAACGTAGAAATTATTAATACTATTTAAAAAATAAAGGAATTTTACAGATTTAGCTGCTGATCTGAGATAAGTATAGGGTGATAAAAATGTGGAAAGCGATTGTTTCCTACCTTCCAGAATGGCAGGTTTTTATACAAGCTTTTATTGTGTTTTTTATTCCGTATCTAATCAGCCAATTGTTTAAATGGCTTCGCACCTCAAAGGATGAGTGATGATAATGAAAGACTGGATATCAAAGATTAATAAAAAAGGCAAAGTCACTAACAATGACAAACAAGAATCATCTACCTCCCAAGGTACAACCGGTCAGTTTACAGATAATTTCATTTTAAATCTTGAAATGGTCAAGCAAGAAATTGGACATAATTGGGATGTGCATTTTCGGGAATTTAATTTAGGGCGTACAGGTATAAGGTCTATTATCATTTTTGTGGACGGACTATCGGATAAAGACCTCATTGATAAGCATATTATGCCATCATTGATGGTTGATTTTTCAGCAGAATATAAGCAGAACCTTCCTTCCTTCAAAGAAGGCATTTCAAAAGAATTTATAAAAAATGAAGTGTTATCCATTAGTGATGTGGAAGAAGTTCGTTCCATTAAAGAGTTAGCATCAAAAGTACTAACAGGCTCTACCGCTCTTATAATTGATGGATTATTGGATGCGCAAATCCTTGGAACTACAAAACTTAAAACAAGAACGATTGAAGAGCCGGTATCAGAGGCACTAGTCAGAGGTCCACGAGTCGGTTTCACTGAATCTTTGAGTGATAATACAGCTTTTTTAAGGGGCAGTGGTGAAATTGAGAATTTATCGTTAGTAAAATTCCAAGTAGGAAAGCGTTCAAAAAAAGATTTAGTTGTCGCTTACATAAAAGATATTGTTGATCCCGAACTAGTTCAAGAGGTAGAAAATCGAATTAAGAAAATTGATATTGATAATGTGCCTGAATCAGGTTATGTAGAACAACTCATTGAAGATAATTACCTAAGTCCTTTTCCGCAGGTACAGAATACAGAGCGTCCGGATCGTGTGATCGCTGCTTTGATGGAAGGTCGAGTGGCCATCTTATTAGATGGGACGCCCTTTGCTTTGATCGCTCCGGTTACCTTAAGCATGGTGTTGCAATCACCGGAAGATTATTATGAAAGGTGGATTCCTGGCACATTCATACGAATGCTTCGTTACCTCGCAGCTATTCTGGCTCTTTTTACGCCGTCTTTGTACATAGCTTTTATCTCATTTCATTCAGGGATGATTCCGACCAAACTGGCCATCTCCATTATAGGAACCAGGTCCGGCGTTCCGTTTCCGGCACTTATCGAAGCATTATTCATGGAAATATCCATCGAAATTTTGAGGGAAGCAGGACTGCGCTTACCTAAGCCAATCGGTCCGGCAATGGGAATTGTCGGCGGTTTAATCATTGGGGAAGCTGCTGTACAGGCCGGGATCGTTAGCCCTGTTTTGGTCATTGTAGTAGCGTTAACCGCTATTTCATCATTTTCCATTCCGCAATATAGTACGGGGTTTACATTACGGATTCTTCGTTTTCCCGCAATGCTATGTGCTGCCACATTTGGATTATACGGGGTCATTCTCTTTTTTCTTTTTATGGCCAGCCATTTAGTGAAATTAAAAAGCTTTGGTGTACCTTATTTGAGTCCAGCCGTTCCTTATCGTTTAAGTGAATGGAAAGACCTGATGATTCGCATGCCACTCATGATGATGAAACGCCGGCCAAAGATGATGCATACGAAAAATCCTATACGTAAAGGATAACCTATCGATGAAAGAGTGATTAAAAAATGATTCTCAGTCCGAAAGACCAAATTACCACTCCTCAAGCAACTGTCATTGTCATCAACTTTATACTTGGTACAGGATTACTCACCCTACCCAGATCATCTACGGAGAAAGCGCATACACCAGATGTATGGATAAGCGTTATTTTAGGCGGGGTTATCGCCATAATCGCAGGGGTGATCATGGTTAAATTAGGCCAGCAGTTTCCAAAAAAGACCTTTTATCAATACATCAATGAAATTGTAGGAAAATGGGTGGGTGGGTTACTCAATTTAGCTATAATCTGTTATTTTCTTATGACTTCCGGGTTTCAACTCCGTTCAATGGCGGAAGTCATAAGGTATTTACTTCTGCAAGGTACCCCTACATGGGCTATTACTATGACTTTCATGTGGGTGAGTCTCTATCTGATTATCGGCGGCATTAACCCAATCGCCCGTCTTTTTGAAATTATATTACCTTTGACACTTATCCTTTTTTTGGTTGTTTCCTTTATGAGCATTAAAATATTTGAGATCAATAATCTGCGTCCAGTATTAGGAGAAGGAGTTATCCCTGTACTAAAAGGAGTAAAGACAACGGCTCTCGCTTTTACAGGGCCTGAAATCATGTTACTGCTTATTCCGTTTATGAATCAGCCAAAAAAAGCAGTAAAAGCCGTGCTTGTTGGAGCGTCCATTTCATTAATTTTTTACGTGATAACGGTCGTAATGGTTATCGGAGCATTATCCGTTGATGGAGTGGTAACGAGAACATGGCCGACACTTGATCTTATACGAAGTTTTGAAGTCTCCGGTTTGATCTTTGAACGGTTTGAATCTTTATTGCTCGTGGTTTGGATTATGCAAATATTTTCCACATTCACCATCACATACTATGCAGCTTCTTTAGGGCTAGCTCAACTTTCAAAAAAGAGCATTCAACCATTTATGTTTGGCTTGCTTCCGATTCTATATATCATTTCCATGATTTGGAAAAATGTCAATGACCTCTTTAAATTTGGAGATTTCATCGGCAATTTCGCATTATTTTTATTTGGTTTACTCCCGCTTCTCCTGCTTATTATCTCAAGAATAAAGGGAGGAAAATATGAAACAATCACATAGCCATATACGCCCTCTCTTCATTTCCATCTCGGCTCTTTTGTTCTTATCCCTTACAGGATGTTGGAGCAGTCATGAAATTGAAGAGCAAAGTCTAGTTATAGGTTTGGCATTGGATAAAGGCAAGCAGTCCTCCATTGAGAAAAAGTTAAACGAACAAGGGTTGGGTTATTCAAAAAGAAACCTGATTACTGCAACCTATCAATTTATCACGCCAGAAGTAGCAAGTTCAACAACAAAACAAGCCGGACCACAACAAAAATCTTATGTTAATGCTTCTGAAACGGGAGATTCCAACCATCAAATAGTTCGTGAATTATCATTGAGAAGTGAACAACCCCTAACCGGTTACCATATGAAAGTGGTTGTTATCAGTGAAGATCTTGCAAAATCGTATAAATTGGAACAATTACTTAATCAAAATCTTCGAGACAGCGAGGTTAGACTAAGCTGTCTTGTGCTCATTAGTAAAGGAAAGGCAAGCAAGACACTGGAAACAAAGACTGCAGGAGGAATTCCAGCCTTTCGTCTGGTTAGCATTGTAGAAAATGCATATCGTTCAACGAGGATTTTACCTCCTATGTCGTATAATAAAGTAGAGAGCAAAATCCAATCAGAATCTAGTTTTCTATTGCAAAATGTACTGTCAGCGAATGGGGAAGTCAAATTTGCGGGAGCTGCCGTGATCGATGGAAAGACACACACAATGACTGGATTTTTGAATGAGGAAGAACTAGAGGGCATAACATGGATAACAGGTAAGGGAAAAGGCGGCGTAGTGAAAAGCTTTGATAAAGAAACTGGTCAGCTGCTTGTGTATGAGATAGAGTCCATGAAAAGCAGTATTATACCTCGAGTTAATGGAAACAACATCTCTTTTGATGTAAACATTGAATCAGATGGAAGACTTTCTGAAAATTGGGTGCTTTCAGGAAATGCTTTTGAAAGTGAATTTCTCAAAAAAGCAGAAAAATCTTTTGAAAATGAAGTGAAACGCTTGGTAGGGAATGTAATAGAAAAAATGCAAAAAGAATACCGAGTGGACGTTGCTGGCTTCGGAGATTACTTGAAAATTGAGAACCCCAAAGTATGGAAGAAAGTCAAAAAGGATTGGGATCAAACATTTAGTGAGACCCCGATTAACTACCATGTAAAATTAACGATTAAAGATTATGGAACATTAGGATCATAGAAGTGAACCTTATCGTTCGTGCAGAATTTGATATAGATATTATTAATCGGCATTCTATGGTGTATAGAAGTGTTAGATCCTTTGATACATGAATAAATAGAAAGAGCATGTTTTGAGAAAAGATTAATCAAAACATGTTCTTATAATATTTAATTGGAGTATTTTTTATTAAAAAGATTGATCATTTTTGTGTTTCTTAATGAACTAAACCAGCTAACAGGATGTAACTATATTCCTCTAAAATCCCCCCTTATGATATACTATTTTTGTCTATGCCAAATAACCCTCCAAAACCCTTTTGGAAGGATTTTTCTCTGTTTCACAAAACCGTTAATTAGGCTAAATCTAGGAACGTTTCTTTTCTCTTTAATAAAGCGTAATTCCAATGAAGCAACTTATTAATACAGGCAACGATTGACACTTTGGCAGGTTTTCCTTCTGATTTTTTCTTATCATAGAATTCTTTAAGCTTTTTTGTTCCTTGAACTTCTTATGCCGCATAGTACGGCAAGATACAGAGAATGACGTAGTCTGCTCGAACCTCTTTTAGTAATACGATTAATGATTGCCGTAAGCTTCCCCGATGAATGAACACTTGGATTTACTCCAGCGAAGGCAACCAGTTTTTTCGGATGATTAAACCGATCGATTTCACCAATTTCAGAGACAATCGTGGCTGCGATTTTTTCTCCTATACCGGGAATCGATTGGATGATCTTATATTCTTTCATTTCATTTGCCAGGACCACTATACGCAGAGAGGTGTCCCTGGTAATGAAAAAGCAACTCAATATACATACGAACATTGATTACGTAACTTTGATACACGTTTTTTTGGAATGGATTTCGAGATGTAGAGTCCGTTATTTTTTTTGCATTTTTCCATGCCCATTGATCCCATTGGCTAGAACAGAACTCTATAACACTCTCTGCTAGTTTACTTTCCCGGCTGTTAATACGGCCTCTGAAGTGGGATATTTCTTTAATATCAATAAAGAAACCCTTGAATATAGACCCCCAAAAACCTTCCGGCACCCAAAGAACACTTGTTCTGTAATGGTATGAAACTGAAATTTAGCTTCCACAAACATATTCATTACGATTTCCTGTTGTCTTGACAAATTCCGAAGGTCTAATAGCTGAATTCCTCTAATTTTATGAGGTTCAAAATCCTCTTTGTAATACAGCACATACAACTGGTACGTATCGATAGCGTCTGTTTTTACCTTCCGTAAACTGTCTTCTTTGCCTGATAAAAAATAATCGGATTTAGTAAGATATATAGAATCCCTGTTCCGCCAACTATTGAATAACAGGAGTATGGTAATGCCCTGTAAATTCTAAAATGACCATAGGCATCTGCCCTGTCATCTCTTCAATTTCTTTTAAAGAGTCTAAAAAATGATCTGCTTCATTCAAATTTATTCGTACAAGAAGTATTCCAGACGAAATAAAATATAGCAAAGTACAATAAATAATTTTTAAGTGACAAGAAAATCATATACTCTACTACGTTTCGTAGGCGCATACTTTATTTTGCAAACTCTCCGCTACCGCTCCAAGTTTCGCAAAAAAAGATATACGAATAAAAACCCCTGCCAGTAGCAAGGGTTTCTAAAAATAATGCACAAGTTTATACATCGTTATACATAAAATGAAATATATGGCATAGTAGAAGGAACTTTTGGATACAGGTATTTTTGTGTTTAAGCAGGTTGTGTGCGATTTTCATACTTATAAATCGTTGTTCTATTCCTACCATCTGATTTGGATTGGTAGAGAGCTTTATCAGCTCTTTCAATAATGGTTTTTGGATGTTGATCTTCTGGTTGTAAAGAAGTAATCCCTAATGATATTGTAATCGGTTTGCCAGTTGGACTAGTCGTTTCTGCTATCCTTGTTCGTAACCGTTCGGCAATATGAAAGGTATCAGATTCCGTTTTGTGTTTAATTAAAATGACAAACTCTTCTCCGCCATAACGGAAGCACAAATCCTCTTCTTCACAAAAACTTTCCATAATCCGAGATAAATACTTTAACACGTCATCCCCGATTAAATGTCCGTACGTATCATTTACTAGTTTAAAACAATCAATGTCTAGCAGGATAAGCGAAAAGGGAGTTCTTGTTTCCACGTATTCCATAATAATGGAGTCAAACGTTCTCCGATTAGCGATTTCTGTTAAACCATCGATTTGAATGTGCATATTTAATAAATGTATGTGATTTTTGATGTGATAGAAAAGCTCACGAAACTCATAGATACTCGAATGAATTTGTAGATTCTCAATCGATACAACTTTCTTCTGAGTGATTGCATGCTTTGAAAATTCCGCCAAATTATTTAATGGTTTTACAAGGCTGCGAACTGAGAGCCAAGCAATGATTAAGAGGATCGTTAAAAATGGAAGCGATTGAAAAGCCATCTCTTTAAATAATTTATGAAGTGGCTCTTGAAGTACGGATACAGGGGTTTGAGAAACAATTCCCCATCCTGTACTTTCTTCGAAGGCATATCCCATAAAAAATTCGATTCCTTGGCTATTTGTAGTTTGAGCTTTCCCACTTTCTCCTTGTCGAATTTTATCAACAACGGCATTGTTAGTCACGACCTCATTAATTCGGCTTGCGTCAGGATGATAAATAATGCGACCAGTATGATCGACAACATACACATAAGAACCGTTATCATATCCATGGTTTTTCAACGTACTTTTAAGCACATTTTCTGATTCTAAATAAATGGTACCAACGATCAGACCTTTATAGTTTCCTGATTGATCAAAAATAGGAGCAGATAGGAGCAATACTAACCGACCAGAAGTCGCGCGATACGGTTTTGAAATAAAAGGTTCTCTCTTAGAGAGAGCGAGTTTCATAGTATCTGTGCTAATTTTTTGTCCTGCTTGTATCTTGACTCCTCCCTTAGCTGGAATAATAGAAGGACTCATTCTTTGAATAACTCCGTCTTGATCAACAATAAAAGTAGAATTAAAATCAAGACCATTAGCAGATTTCCATGTATCTAGATCTTTTTGGGTAAACCCTTTATTTCCTACGAGCTGTGCTGCTGCATTAAGATTTTGCTGCATAATTTCAAGTAAATTATAGGTGTTTAAGGATAATTTTTTTGCGTAATTGTAGTTGTTTTCTAGATATTCTTCTGTTAATGATTTTTTCATTGCATTTGTAGCTGAGTACCAATTAACTAGAATAGAAATAATCAGTGAAAATATGACCAATATACTTATTGCAACCTGTAGTTTTAATCCTTTTTTTGCATTCATGCTTTTCTTTCCCCTTAATTAAGCGTGTGTATAGAATATATTTAAGTTTTAGTAGTAATATAGTACCATTAAATATGACTTTAGTTTAAGTGATTATTTCACAATCTATACATTTTTACCAAAGAAGAATAGATAAAAAGCTGATATTAACGAAGTTACACTTGACTCATCTTTCTTCATACAAACACACTCCTTCATTTTAGAACAAAAAAAATAGGATTCCCCTGGCCAGGGGAATCCTATTATATAATTTAAAATCACAAAAGTACATAATAGCATAAATAAATTATTTTGTCAAGTTAAAATCATTAATCACAGCTTTTTTCGTACAAATATTGACACCTAGCAAGCGTTAAATGGATAAAAAGGCTTTTCTTCAAGTGGCTCAAAAAAGAAGGAATTCTTGCCGTACCCCAGTAAGGGAAGAAGATACTGACACAAATAATGGAATTTGGGCAGGAGGAATTGCCCTACTCAACCTGTTTATAGTTTGGCATTCTGAAACTCAAACTGTAGATCAATTCTTTAACACTCCTGAATGGAGATCAGCCTTTGCAAATTGGTGTACACAAGTAAGAAATGCTTTTTATATTCAGACAGAGCCTCAGTTCAAGTACAGATGTGATTGATAAACTGGTACTTTAGCAAAAAGTCGAAAATATACAAGGTTTTGTTCACCTTTATATATTTTCGACTTATTTACATAAAAACAAACATTTCCATGATGTATCTAAATGAGGTTAGAGATTTTGGGTTATAAGGTGGGATTCATATAATCCCTTTTCTTTTTACTAAATTCATGGAAATCAATAATTAATCCGGATTTCATCATAAAATTTACTCCAAGGATTCCAATTAAACTCGTAAGTTGCCTTTGTTATTCCTAACTGTAATTGAAAGAAATCTGCCTAATAGTTATCAATTTCTTAATCCGAACAGTTTATCTTCAGCAAAGCTCACTTTTTTCCCAGCTGCGTAAATTCTTCTTGGTCTCTCATTTTTACGATTTAGTCCAATCTATTCTACTTCATCTGTATAAAAAAGTGGTAAGACTTATCCTTTAATAATTACATTCTAAAAATACTACTACAAAAATCACTACAAGATCTTTCAGCCTCTAGTTTTCTTTTTGAATAGATTTCCTCTCCTCATCCTTCTCCAATTATCCATTAACACCTCAGGTAATAATAAGAATAATAGATAAAAGAAGCATTATCACAGCATTAATGGCCATCAGTGGGCTATGCTTCGCACGGAATAAGTGGGCATGTATTGCACCAATCATTAAAATAGCAAAAAGAACAGCTGCAAATATCAACATTCTTTGAACCCAAAATGCTGCTAATAATCCTAATACACCTGTTAATTCTAATGTAGCAATGACAAACATAAACCACATAGGATACCTATACTCGTTCCAATGATGTACCATCATTGGTTTACGTAAAAATTTGATAGCCGCGGAAAATGCAAACATACATATTAAAATAACCTGAGCAATAATTAAAAGTATCCTCAATTAATAAACACTCCTTAAACAAAAAATTGAAAATTCCCCACTTAAAATTACTATAATTGATAATGTAATAGTAATCTGTAGTCTAGCCTACCAATTAACGTATAAGGGGGAAATTTGGTGGATAAAATTAAATACTTATCGAGAATCCATTTATTCCATGATTTGGACATAGGAGAACTACAACAAATGGAATCCATTGCTCCAATCACTGTAACTAAGAAAGGTACTTTAATTACCTCTCCCAACAAGAGTCAAAAACGACTGTATTTAATAAAATGGGGAAAAGTCCGTATGTATACCATATCTAACAACGGAAAAGAACTTACGATTGATGTATTAGGATCGGGACATATATTTGGGGAAATTAGCCTTTTTGCCCCTGGGTCCCACCTTATATACGCTAAAGCTATAGAGGATTCTGTTATTTGTTCAATAGACAAGGTTCAGTTTGAACAAATTATAATTATAATGGAAAAACCAGATATTGCATTAAAGATAATAAAAATTCTCTCCACTCGTTTAAAGGAAATGGAAGAGATGATGGAGCAAATGGCATATGGGAGCGTACGAAACAAGCTACTTTTTTTATTAAACAGATTATCAGAAAAATTTGGAGAACCTTTAAACGAGCATGCTGGTGGTGGAACTGAGTGGATTCAATTAGGGGTAAAGGTTACACACCAAGAGTTGGCTAGCATGATGGGAAGCATTCGTGAAACCGTAACAGAGTTATTAAATGAGTTAATTTCTGAAGGAGTAGTAAACAGAACAAGTACTCGCGGTTTTTTTATCATTCATCTTAAACGATTAAAGGAAACTATAGAGAATACTATATAATTGAGAAGCCACTGTTGTTCTAGTATTCATCTACCATTGGAGTTGAATAAACTAGTAAAGGATCCAGTTATTAAATATGTAAAAACTATTGAAAAAGACTCTATGGATTGATACAGATAGTTTGAACTGAACCCTAATTGTTAATTGTGTTTAACTTTTAGGGTTTAGTTCAGTCTTGTATTTTAAAGTTTTCAAAAGCATACATTCCAAGTTAAAAAAACATATTTCAGTATAATAAAACCTCATTTACTTATGATACGGTTCACCACACCTATTTAACGGGCAGTTTTTCTCCTTTTATTTCCTCAATTTACCCATCTTGAAATTTCTCAAATCGTCTTTTTCCGCCTATTATGTCCGGTTCTTTTTATAAAATATGGGCATAATATCCATGGCAATCACAAATAAAAGAGGTGACTTTTCATTGCTCATACAACGACCATGCGCTGGGTTCATCAGTATGGTCCTACATTAGATGAGCGAGTAAGACATCATATTAAGCCAACCAATGATTCTTGGCGAGTCGATGAGACGTATGTGAAAGTCATAGGTCAATGGATGTATTTATATCGTGCTGTCGATTCGAAAGGAGATACCATTGATTTTTATCTAAGTAAAACAAGAAAAAAGGCTTCAAAGCATTCTTAAAGAAAGCTTCATGTTCGTTCTATGTTTGGATTCAAGTTGTATGAAACGACCGCCTCTATATTGAGTGGCACTGAAGCCATGTGTATAATGAAAAAAGGACAGCTTCACCAAGTGAAGTCTGCCCAAAATGAAATTCGTCATTGCGATTCCAAATGTATCCGTTTCGCTTCAAAATAGAGAACCTGAATGAATTTTTTCGTATCGATGCGAGCGGGTAGTGTTGACTCATTGTTTAATTCTGTCATCTTTCTCCTTACGGTTGTAAAATCAAAAAACTTAGAAGCGTAATTTTCGAACTTCGGGTTTAAAAAATCAGTAAGTCCAAGGGACGCCAAATGGTTTAATGACTGGTAAATTGCCCTTCGGACCCGTTGTTTGGATGCTTTAACCTCTCTTTTTAATTCCATCTCTGCAGCTGATTCTCCAAGTCTTTTTCGAGCTAAATTCACAAAAATCTCTTCTAGAGTAGGAAACTCTTGTTCAAACGTTTTATCTTGTTCATATTGATATAAATAATCTAACATATCCAGTAAATCTTTACTCCCATTTTCAGTAGCTATCCCTAATTCGGATAAAAGAAAATGACTGGAAGTTCTTATATGTTTTTCGTTGCGGTATTTTTCCTGCAGACTTTGATGACAATCCAATTTAAGCACCGTATTGAGCGACTTTTGAATGTTCTGTATCGATTTTTCCAATTGGATTCGTTCGATGACTTTCTGAATGACCGTTAACACTTCGATCCTGTTAATCGGTTTGATTATAAAGTATTCAACACCAAGCGAATAGGCTTCACCAATCAGTTCTTTCGATTCCACTTGAGAAATCATGATGATTTTCCCTTTGAATGACGGTTTTATTTGACGAATCGTTTTAATTCCATCTTGAATCGGCATTAACAAATCGATGAATAAAATATCGATATTTTTCAAAGTTAGCATTTGTTGATCCAACAATGAACCGTCCTCAGCTTCTCCTACCACTTCCCCAAGATCCTCATCTTCGATGATTCGGGCCAACATCGAGCGAACCACTTCGTCATCATCTATTATATAAAAAAACATCGAATCACCCTTTCTCAATTAAATGATCCACCAATAATCGAATTATGAAAATCGATCCTTTTCCTTCCGGTCTGTCCTGGAACGTAACATCACCTTCAAGTTCTTCGACCATTTCTTTTACATACGATAATCCAATTCCTGTCGATGGGTTACCATTAAGATCATATTTAGAAGTAAACCCAGGCTTGAAAATTAATTCTTTATCCTTCAGTGCAACACCAGGACCGTTATCTCCTATCCGAAATTCAACCGAATCATGCTTCTTATCAATGTCAATTGTGATGGTTCCTGTATCTTTGATGGCTTCTACAGCGTTTGCAACGACATTATTAATGATCGATAGAATGGTGTAAATATGATAATGAGGATGTGTGCCATCAACCGTGTACACAAATTGGATGTCTTTCCCTAGTAAACGGGCGTATTTATCGTTTGCTCGTACGATGATGTTTGCCAGTTCATGTATGGACATATAATCTGTAAAACTTTCATCGGAAATCAGCTTGGAGAGTCCAGCAAAAATACGTTGGTTATCCTTTTTAACCTCATGGACTTCACCAGCAATTTTCAATGCTTGTCGTCGGAAATCCTCGACCGGAAAGCTCAGTTGTTCATTTTCTAAACTGTCTAAGCTTTTGTATAGATCATACGATTTTTTGGTTATATTTTCAGCATCTTGCAACGTCTTCTTTAAATGAATCGATTCTTCGTATAAATTGGAAATGAGCATAAGCATGTGTTCATTTTGTTTTCTAATGTGTCTCTCCCTCGACTGTGCTTCATACAACTTCATCATATTGAAAAAGCTTAGAACGATAAAACTGTGGGAAAATGCGATAACGATTATCTCATTCAGTGCCGCTAGTGTAATCGTTGTTTCTAATACGAAATATTGAATGATTAATTCCACACAGTCAGACAATATTTCAATTATGAAGCCAATAAATCCAACCATTAAAGGTTGGTGGTGAAAGCGATTGATTTTTGCTAAATAAAAGAGACAAGAATAAGTGAAATAAAAGAAAAAACTAGGATAGTGGGTCTGGAAAGAAGATGTCCAGTCAAAATCCTCCTGCATGATGAAGCCTAACAGGATACGAAATTCCACAACCACCACTCCTGTTAAAAAACCCGGTAAAAATGCTGGCATTCTCCGTAACAATAACAAAAAGAAGAAAAATGTTGGTGCACCAAAACTCATTCGAAACGTCTCATTTAAGGGGAAAGACTTTATTTCGCCAGCTAATGGCACAGTAACCATCATCAGAACAAGAATATAGATATCTTTTTTCACTAACGTGCTAAGATTCAAATTAATCACTTCCCCATTTTGACTGAAAATCAGTATACAGCCTCATTCACCTTAATACAACGCTTACTTTATTTTTCGAAAAAAAATTACGGATTCGATTATAAGAAATCCACCCAACTTGGACGTAACGTACTCATACTGCTAATCTTAAAGGCTTTGTACCAAGTATGGCAGCAAACAATCTATTTTTCTGTCCATAATATCCGCACCAGAATTTGTAAAAAAAGTCCTACTTTTATTTATTTTTAGAAATTTTAATTTTTTTCCGTAGTTTTTTGTAGTTTTACGTATAATTCTGTAGCTCCTATTTTAAGTTAAACCTACGTTTTTATTTTTAATGGACAAATATGAAAGCGCTTAATGATTTTTACTAATCACACGTTAATGGAGGAACTTCTAATGAAGAAACTAACTACAAAGAAATAGGCTGCTCTCACCGCACTGGCGTTAATGTCTTCGGAGATTATTACCGTCTCTTTTACACTTATGCATTAAATCCTGTTGAAGCCAAATAGACTACGGCAGTTGCTACAACCAGTCCCATTAAGAAAAACTTGCCTAACATTAAAATTCTGGCAACGGGCGGTACCATCGCCGGAACTGGTTCTATTTCGACCCAAACCACTGGCTATCAAGCTGGTGTCCTAACTCCAGATCAACTGATAGTAGCGGTTCCTGTACTAAAAAACACAGCTAACATTTCTACTGAGCAGGTGGCACGCATAGATTCCTGTACGTCCAATACCAATGCCGTAATGGTCAAATCGGCGAAGGAAGTCCAAAAGGAATTGGATGATCCAAGATGTGACGGCATTGTCATCACTCACGGTACGGACACCATGGAAGAGACGGCTTACTTCCTCAACCTGACTGTTCATTCTGACAAGCCGATCATCATGGTTGGTTCCATGCGTCCTTCTACGTCACTCCCTGCTGACCAAATTTCTTTAGTCCTTGTATTGATGGTTACATCTAAAGGAATCGCAGGGGTTCCTGGAGTATCATTCGTTGTACTATTAGCGACACTCGGTACAGTTGGAATTCCGGTAGAAGGATTGGCATTTATTTCCGGTGTTGACCGTCTTTTAGATATGGCGAGAACAGCCGTTAATGTCGTAGGTAACTCGCTTGCAGCGGTTGTTATTTCTAAATAGGAAGGTCAATTTAACGAAAACGATAAAGCCGCCTATTTAAAAGAAGTAACGAACAAAATTTCATAATATTTATCTATTTTATTTGCTTCAACATAAATTACTAAACTTTAACAAGAGGTGACGATATGCAGCATTTACTGGAAAATATGATTGGCACAACAAACGATTTTCTATGGTCAAAGTTATTGATTATTATGCTAGTTTCATTCGGTATTTATTTCACATTTAAATCGAAATTTGTACAATTTCGAATGTTGAAGGAAATGGTCCGTGTTTTATTGGAGGGGAAAACTAGTTCTAAAGATAGCATTTCCCCATTTCAAGCGTTCTGTGTTGGAATGGCGGCTCGCGTTGGAACAGGTAATATCACAGGAATTGCGATTGCGATTGCATTGGGTGGTCCTGGAGCGGTATTCTGGATGTGGATTATTTCTATTATTAGCTCAGCATCCAGCTTTATTGAAAGTACGTTAGCACAAGTATACAAAGTAAAAGATAAAGACGGTTTCCGCGGCGGTCCATCTTATTATATGGAAAAAGGATTAAACAAACGTTGGATGGGAGTATTATTCTCCATTTTAATTACGATTTCTTTCGGTCTTGTATTCAATTCTGTACAATCAAATACCGTTTCGATTGCTTTTGAGAATGCATTTGGTGCAGATCGTTTAACCCTGGGGATTATTATGGCACTTATTTTCTCTGCGATTATCTTTGGCGGTGTGAAGAGTATTGCAAAAGTAGCTGAATACAAGGTTATGCTTTTAGCTGTGTTATACATCGGTATTGCATTATTTGTCATCGTTACGAACATAACACAACTGCCGGAAGTTCTTTCTCTTATTGTTAAAAACGCGTTTGGCTTTGAACAAGCTGTAGGCGGTTCACTCGGCGCTGCGATCATGCATGGAGTTAAACGTGGCTTATTCTCGAATGAAGCGGGTATGGGGAGTGCGCCAAACGTTGCCGCAACGGCAACGACAAGTCATCCGGTGAAACAAGGACTTATTCAAGCCTTTGGCGTATTAACGGATACACTGATCGTCTGTACAAGCACAGCATTTATTATTTTATTCTCCGATGCTTACAAACAACCAGAGTTAAATGGTATTGCACTTACACAAGCAGCATTAAGTGAACACGTTGGTTCCTGGGCATCAGGCTGCCTTGCCATCTTTATTTTCCTATTTGGATTCGGCGCGTTAATTGGTAACTATTATTATGGGGAAACAAATATTCGCTTTTTACACAAAAGTAAAGCATTGTTGATGCTATACCGAACAAGCGTATTAGCCATGATTATATTCGGTTCAGTTGCAAAGATTCAACTTGTATGGGATTTGGCTGATTTATTTATGGGCTTCATGGTTATCGTGAACTTAATTGCCATTCTTTTATTATCAAAAGTAGCTTTCGCTGCTTTAACAGACTATATGAAACAGAAAAAGGCTGGTAAAGATCCCGTCTTTTATAAAGACAGTATTAAAGGTCTTGAAAACATTGAATGTTGGGATCGCTCTCAAGTTGCTTCACCTTCCAAAAAAGAAGATGCTATCTAAATAAACAATTGGACATGGATGTTTATCCATGTCCAATTGTTTATGTATGAGTGTTTGCCAATCTCTTGGCAAATACTCATACGAATATTTTTCAGCCATTCAAGATGTAAGAACAGAAAAGCCGAGAACAGCGAAAGTTACTGTGAAAGAAAAATGAAAGAAGACTTGTTAAGTCCGTTTTCATTTTGTGCATACACGTAAATCAAGCAGGCACGTTCACCTCTCTAACGCTTCTTTTATATAAAGGCAAGAATTTTATTGCCCGTTAATACATGACAAAAAATGTTCAGCACGATGTCTGAACATTTTTTGCTTGCCATGATTTTAAAAAATACTTAAATCCCATTCTTGTGCGATATGTTCCAATAACATCACGCCTGGCAAACTATTGCCATATTCATCAATGGCTGGCCCATATATGCCAATACCACATCCATCTTGAAACGGCAGTTCCCTTCTCAATCTTGGAGGGACAACTGCCATAATTCCTCCGGACACTCCACTTTTAGCTGGCAATCCGATGAAAGCAGCAAATCTGCCAGACGCATTGTACATTCCACAAGTAAGCATTAAGGCTTTAGTTAATCTAGCCACCTTTTTAGGTAGGATTTGTTCTTTAAGAATAGGATGATATCCATCATGTGCCAGAATCAATCCTATCAAGGCTATATCCTCTGTATTGATTTCGATAGAACATTGTTTCAGGTAAACCTCTAGGGCTTCCTCTACATCCGATTCTAAAAAACCGGTCTCTTTTAAATAGTGAGCTAAGGCCCTATTGCGATGGGCTGTTTGCCATTCAGAGTGAAACACTTCCTCATTGATAGCTGGACGTTTCCCTATCATTTTTTCGATTAATGTGTAAAGAAATTCTAATTTAGTTTGTGCTGAATTTCCTGGCAAGAGTGAAGCTACCGTAATCGCTCCTGCATTAATCATAGGATTAAAAGGCTTTCCTGATTTATGCATCTCTAAACGAATAATTGAGTTGAAAGCATCTCCAGTCGGTTCCACATCAACCCGCTCTAACACATAAGAAATACCTCGACCTAAGCATGCAGCTATAAAGCTAATCACTTTTGATATACTTTGTAAGGTGAAAGGGACTTCCCAATCTCCTGACTTTATCATTGTTCCATCTGACCCCATTATGCTAATGCCTAATTGCGATGAATTTACTTTTCCTAAAGCAGGAATATAAGTGGCGTTTTGTCCTTTAGTAGCATAGGAGCGATAATGTATTACCCATTCATCTAAGTAAGCTTTCCTTTGACTATCAACCTGAACGTTATGCTCCTTTATCATTTAACCATATTCCTCCATCCCATTAATTTTATACAGTATAAATTTTTCTTTATGGGGAACAGACAATAAAATGCAAAAAACAAGGTCAAGATTATCCCCTTTTCTCATAGATTGATAAGTAATGATCAAAAGATGTAGCATATCCAAAATTTATAGATTTCTGCACCATAATCTAACAAATCATAGGCTATATTGCTCCAAAGGATAATTCAGCGTTAAAAATGCGGTCAACTCTTTACTTTTTTGTTTCCGTTCTTTACGCATTCTTGTCCGCTCTGGTGCGGTTTCATGTAATTTTCTCTCTTCTTCGGTTTCCGGAATAACTTGTGGAACACTTGTTGGGCGTTTATGCTGATCAAGTGCCACAAATGTTAAGAGGGCAGTCGCTGCAATTTTACACTCACCGCTTTTTAAGTCTTCAGCAATGATTTTTACAAACACTTCCATCGATGATGTACCTGTCCATGTTACATACGATTCAAAGCAGACGGAATCTGTTGGTCGAACAGGATAGGATGTAAAAAATCAACTGAATCTGTTGATGCAGTTACACATTCTCTTCGGCTATGACGAGCTGCAGAGGTTGACGCAACTTGGTCCAAATGACTCATTAGCCGACCACCAAATAACGTATTGTGATTATTTACATCGTTTGGGAATACACGGCTTGTTCGTATCACTCGTGATTCTTTGCAATATTTTGCTTTCATAAACACATCTCCCTAAAACATATCAATCTGTTAGCGTTATATTTATTCCATTCTGGAAATTAGCTCCAATCCTACATGCTCGTCAATAGGAATCTAACATTTTTATTTCTTTGGCTGTGTTAAATGTTAATGTTGAAAAATAGTAAAAATTTTAGGGAATGCCTTCAAATAATGGTATTCCCTATCCAATAATCTTATATGAGAACCTATACAAGCCTGGTTGTCTAAAGCACGTTATCCCTAAATAAAGTTTTTTCTATCCACTTTAAAAAAGCATTTCTTTCAACGCTCTTGATTTTACAGTCTAACATCATTACATACTCCAAAGATCATCATAATCAATGTCTTTTCCGGTAATATCCCGAAGAGCTTTTATAATTTTCCTGGCATTTTTCATTGTCGGTCCTTCTTCATATTTCGGCTGACACAGTCTGCTAATTGTATTGCGAGAAACTCCGCTTTTTGTGACTACAATCTGCTGCGTTAAATCGTGCTTATCTAAAAACTTCCCAAACTTCGATCGTCTTTTTTCTAATGAAAACCAAGCCATACATAAACCTCCTCAACTATCCTGCACCGTTAATTGAATAAGAAAATCAACACTAATCTTTAACAGGGCCATTTCTTTAAGGACTCTCTTTTGGTTTCTAAGTATAAAGCCAAGGCTCTTTCCTACTGAGAAATCGTTTCCAAAAACCTATTTTATTAAGCTTTAACCTTCTAATAATAATAATTCTAGATTTTCCAAAGCTTTTTTACGATAACCAGGAAACTGACAGCTTCTTTTTCAGCGTCAAACTCAAACATTATAATACTGCTCTTTGAACGGACAGTGATTAACCACATGAAGAATTCCATCCAATTAAAAGAGTATGTTTTAACCCTTTTTAATAGATTGGTAGAGTGATTTACATTTTATACCCATCCACGGAAACGTGAAGCTTCAGCCGTTTTTCTTATTCCAACCATATAGGCTGCTAAACGCATATCCACTTGATGGGCCTGTGAGGTTTGATAAATCGTTTCAAAAGAATCAACCATGACTTTTCGCAGTTTGTCAGCCACCTCTTCCTCTGACCAGTAATATCCTTGATTATTTTGAACCCATTCAAAGTAAGAAACAGTGACACCACCTGAACTTGCCAGTATATCTGGTACCAGGAGGACTCCTCTTTCATCTAAAGTTTTGGTAGCCTCAAGGGTTGTTGGTCCATTTGCCGCCTCCACTACAATCGATGCTTTAATACGATGGGCATTTTGTGCCGTAATTTGGTTTGAGATGGCAGCCGGTACTAAAATGTCACACTCCTTTTCGAGTAATTCTTGATTCGTGATGACATTAGTAAATAAATTGGTAACGGTTCCAAAACTATCGCGTCGCTCAAGTAAATAATCGATATCAAGCCCTTCCGGATCATAAAGAGCCCCATGCGCGTCCGAAATCCCAATCACTTTCGCCCCTGCATCATGCATGAATTTCGCCAGAAAGCTTCCCGCATTCCCAAAGCCTTGAACCACGATGCGTGCACCTTGTAAGTCCATGCCTTTTTTCTTTACCGCTTCTTCAATGCAAACCGTGACGCCGCGTGCTGTTGCTGTTTCACGGCCTTGTGAGCCCCCTAAAACAATCGGTTTGCCCGTAATAAATCCAGGAGAATCGAATTCTCGAAGACGGCTGTACTCATCCATCATCCACGCCATAATTTGAGAATTCGTATACACATCCGGTGCTGGAATATCTTTTGCGGGGCCGACAATTTGGCTGATGGCACGAACATACCCGCGGCTTAATCTCTCCAGCTCCCCAAACGACATGTTCCTAGGATCGCAAATAATACCACCTTTTCCTCCGCCGTAAGGAAGATTTGTTATGCCACACTTCAAACTCATCCAAATAGATAATGCTTTTACCTCTTCTTCATTTACTTCAGGATGGAAGCGGACTCCTCCTTTCGTAGGACCTACTGCATCGTTATGTTGAGAGCGATAGCCGGTAAACACTTTAATGGAACCGTTATCCATTCGAACTGGGATACGTACCGTGAGGATTCTAACTGGTTCTTTTAGTAACTCGTACATCTCATCGTTGTAGCCTAACTTCTGAACCGCCTCTTTTATAATGAGCTGAGTGGAATTTAATAAATTTAACGTTTCATTTTGCGTACTTTCTAGCTTTTGAACATGATCACTATTAACAGGTACTGTCACTTTCATTCTTTACACCTCTTATGTTATAAGTTGTTTTATATGAAAATATTTTGCGACTCCATTCGTTTCTGATTTTATCTAATGTTAGAGTAACCCTCTTCGGAAAATACCCCACCTCCTTAGAAGAACAGCTGGATAGTAAAGAAGATAGTATGAATCCTTAGCTACTTTACCTATTTTGCTCTAGTTAACTATCAACTAGAATTCCAAGTGTTAAACATTACAATACTAGGCAAGTGCATTCAAAAATATTTAAAAAACTACAAAACATAAAACTTGTTAAACGTCTTCATATTTGTTCCAATGAAAAGTTTGGTTTAATTTATAACAAGAACTACGGAATTTAACAAAAAACTACAAATAACTACAAAAAAAATTATAAGTTTAAAAAATGACTGTTATACATATCAATCGGTTCAGTTCTAGCGCAAAAAACTTCAGGAAAATTCCAAGTAACCTCTAAATCCTGAACATACTGATACAAATGAAAAAGGGACAAACCCTTCAAGAGAAGAAGTCTGTCCCAAATCAATTTCATTTATCAACTATTTTTTTCAGTATAAAATGGATTCCACTAGAAAACTTTTTGCTCCTTTATATGGCCTCTAAATATTTGCACCAGAACCGTTTTGTCCTTGCTACACTTCGCTTCTTCTTTCACCACTACCCCCGTTTGTTGCATAAGAACACAAATAGTGCTGCGCGTAGTGTAATAATAAAGCCAGCACTGTACTCTAACTCTTTAATAAAGGCTATGTTAAAGCCTAGTGTTGATTTTTGACTCATTTAGGCGAAACGCGTTGGCAACACATATTTTATTACGTCCAGTATTTTTGGCTCGATATAAAGCTTTATCGGTATTTACTGTTAGCTTATTATTTTAAGTTAGGAAAAGGAAGTTTTTTCTCAGTTTTACTAAATATGCGTAAAATTAGTATTATACGAATAGTTTTAGGTTTGATTTTAAAAGCCTTCTTTTACTACATAAATGTTCGTTAAATTAAAAATTGCCCTTAATTCGTCAACTTGCAGACTCCCTTCAAGTAAGCCGCAATATAAAATTAATGGCATATGAGCTTAGCTGCCTGTTCAATTAGAGCGCCCTTTAATTGACTAACTAAAATCTAAGCTCACTCATAATACCACTTAATTCTTCTTCAATTAACGAACCCGTTTGTTTAAGTACTTTTCTTCACAAATTTGTCCTTTTTTCACAGTTTTTTATTACAGGAATGCTGCCCAGTTAGTAAAAAGCGACTGCTCATATTGAACAATCTCATCCATTTAGTTCCAAGAATATTTCCCCAAAAAATACTGTTTTCGTAAAACAATCTGGCTTATTTTTTACCTCCGCGAGACCATATCACTACTGGAATTAGTAATAAGGATAAAATTCCTCCAGTAATTGATAATGTTAGATAACTTGAACCCGCCACAATCATTCCAGACAATGCTCCGCCAGCAGCTCCTGACAATGCAATTAAAACATCCACTGTACCTTGAGTTTTAGCCCGTGTGGAAGTTTCAGTTGAATCAACAATAAGTGCAGTCCCACTTATCAAACCAAAATTCCATCCTAATCCAAGTAGAGAAAGAGCAATTACTAGAAGAACCATAGAATCTCCGGGTGCAAATGCTGCTATTAAACCTGCCAGAAGCAACGTAGTTCCGGAAGCAATAGCCATCGCAGTACGCCCCAACTTATCAACAAGGACACCTGTAACTAGCGAAGGGAGATACATGGCACCTATATGAAAACCAATAACAAGACCTACTGCACCCAAGCTATGTCCATGATGTCTCATATGAACTGGTGTCATTGTCATAATAGCTACCATTACAATTTGAGTAAGAACCATAATGGTTGCCCCAACGATTATGCCTCTTTTGTTTTCTGCATGTTCAGTTGTTGTCAAATGTCCTTTATCACTAGGCTCTTGGTTGGTCGCTTCTATCGTTCTTGCTATAACTAATGGATCTGGACGAAGCATTATGAAAAGCACAACACCCGCCAAGATATATGCCGCTGCCGCTAAAATGAAAGGACCAGCAAGTGATGGAACACCAATAGAAAGAGCGAAATTCCCCATCACATTCACTAAATTTGGCCCTGCAACTGCGCCAAATGTTGTAAAAACCATAGTAATACTAATAGCAGTCGCTCGCTGTTTACTATTCGCTAAGTCCGTACCTGCATAACGGGCTTGTAAATTTGTTGCTGTCCCTGCACCATAAACAAGTAGGGAAGTGAATAACAAGAAAACACTATTTATTATTGCTGCAATTATGACTCCTATTGCTCCAAGTCCACCAATCATAAAACCCGCTGTAAGACCTGTACGACGTCCAAACGCTTGCGAAAGTCTCCCAACAAATAGGGCTGCTCCTGCTGACCCTAAAGTAAGTAAAGCTGAAGGAAGTCCAGCAAACGCATCTGTACCGAGCATTTGCTGTGCAAGAAGTGCCCCCACAGTAACTCCTGCTGCTAACCCTGCACCACCAAAAATTTGTGAAATACTTACAACGAATAGCGTACGCTTGTATAACGCTTTTTGTTTTTCTGAAGAACCAATGTAGCTTTGTAACGAAGCTGTTTGGACGTCTAACGCTTTTACACTATCTTTGTGCAACATAATCTAACCTCCCTTTCTATAAACCTCCAACTAGATTTGAATCATCATAACACGCACAAAAAAAGCCACACAATATTATAATTGTATGGCAAACAATATTATGTAAGATCGTTGAGCAAACGTTTAAGGGTAATCAATCCTTGCTCAAGCTCTTCGAGTGTTTTGGGTGCACAGACAGAAACCCTTACAGCCCTTTCTGGACAACTATTTCCAACTACAAAACGTTCAGCCGCATACACTTGTACTCCCTGCCCAGCAGCTAACTTTTCAAACTCAGCACCTGTAATCTCGCCTGGTAATAACAACCAACGGAAGATACCTGTTTCAACACCTAAACACGTATAGTCTGCAAAATATCGATTTACGATTTGGTTTCTGCGAATGGTTTGTTCCCGATGACCTTCAATTAAGACTTCAAATTGATTCGATACAATCGTACGTGCTGTAAGTTCTGCTAATAACGGGGAAACAGTTATATTTAAATTATAAAGTGCCTTTGAAATCGGCTCCTTAAATTGACTTGGTACTGCTACATAGGCTAGTCGTAACCCCGGTGCTAATGATTTAGATAAACTTGCAATATAGATGACCTGTTCTGGGGCAAATGATGCGACTGCTAGAAGTGGTTTTTGATTAAGAAGATGGTACGAGCCATCTTCAATAATGAACTGATTATACTTTTTGGCAATTGCTGCAATCCTTTTTCGATTCTCGACCGACATAAAGGAAGCTGTCGGATTATGATAATCTGGAATCAAGTAAATACCTTTAATATTTTCATTTTTACACGCATATTCAAAAGACGTTGGACTCATTTCATAGTTCTCTGATTTTATCGGTACTATTTGCACACTAAGCATTGCTGCAACAGTCTTTAATCCAGGATATGTGTGATCATCAACACCAATGCGATCTCCAGGCTTACAAAGACTTGCCAATGTAGCAGCAATCGCATTTTGACCCCCATTTGCAAATAAAATGTGATCAACGGTTGTTTCAAACCCACCTCTTCGGATTAGCTTTATAGCTGCATCCTTTTGCCAAAGGCTTTCGCCTGTCCGGCCATAACCAAACCATTTTTCATAATCTGTCTCTTGCAGCATACTTTTTAGTTGGAGTAGCAGCGGCTCATACGAAGCATTATCTGGTAGTGTTGCTCCCATTTCAATTAAATGCTTCGGCTTTGAATCTTCAAGTAAATATGCGTTCGATAACGCATCATACGATACAAATGTGCCACTTCCGACAGCTGCACTTAGTAAGCCCTTTAACTCACAAACTTTAAAAGCTTTTGAAATGGTACTTAAATTTAAATCCAAATAATCAGCCAGTTCTCTCTGCGGAGGAAGTTTTGTTCCAGGTAATAAAACTCCGTTTAATATATCCTGTTCCAATTGCCCTGCGATTGTTTGATAAATAGGCTTTTTAGTTTTATCAATCGATGGCTTCCAGCTCATTGGATAGTTTTCAAAAGAATTAATCGGCATCATACGCATCCTTTTTCACACAATTATATGATTGTACTATTGATAAAACAATTATCATTTTCTTTAATATTATGCCTCTTAGTGAGTATCCGAGCAGCGATTCTTTTTACTTAATTCTTTCGAACGAAAATAGGAAAAGCTGAATAAGGATGAATCCTTAATTATAACGCTTGTACCCTTTATTACACTAACTGCACCGTTAGCCATCCATGAAGCGCAAAAATCAGCGCTTCACCACAGAGAATGAAAAAATACTAAGATGTCTATAATGGTTCTTAATCCAGTCAACCAATCTATAGATCAATGAATTGCAGCTCTCTTTTTTTACGAATTAGAAGGGCCTTCTTTGGTGTTGTCTTTTTTTGTAATAAGAGAAGTTTATTTTCATGGTAGTTGAAGAAGCACAATACATTTAAGAAATACAAATTTAATTTATTCCGCCTCAAAATGGCTCATCTTACTGATGCACCTTTTGTTAATTTGTTTTCGTTTGGCTACTTAATTAGTGACTACCAAATGAACAAGCCGACTACCATAGCACTTAACAAGGAGACAGCCATCCCACTCACTAACATCCTCCATACATTCCTTCCGATGATATGCGATTTTTGTTCATCTAGAATAGAATTAAACGTTCCGTAAATCATGCCAACTGTACTGAAATTTGCGAATGAAGTTAAAAAAGTCACTGCTACCGCAATAGTATGCGGAGCCAAGTCTTTGATATGATTTTTTAAGTCGAGCATTGCAACAAACTCATTTGTAGCCATTTTTATTCCCATTAATTGAGCTACATACATAGCATCGTCTCCAGTTAAACCTAGCAAGTATGCCAATGGGCTAAAAATAATGGAGAATATTTTTTGTATGGTCAAACCGTCAGCAAATACTCCTAATATACCATTTACAGCTGCCGTTAAAGCTACATATCCAATAACCATAGCTGTGATAACAATAACCATTTTTATGCCAACAAGCATGCTGTTTGAAATAGTTGAAAAGAAATCCTTTCGTTCCCCTTTATCAGGAACGTAAACAATATCTTCTTCTTTGCTCACCTTGATTGGGTTCAGCATGTTTGCTATCAGTAAGGCATTCAAACAATTTAATGGAATAGCAACAAATACATAAGTAGCAGGCACCATAGATAAATATGCTCCAATGATTGAGCCGCTGATGCTGCTCATACTCATAATTCCGAACGTCAGCAGGCGCTGTTCTCTTAATACACTGAATTGATGGCGGAGAACTGCCAACGCTTCAGTGTTTCCAAGAAACATCATCTGAATAGAAAAAAAGCTCTCCAGCTTTGGCAGACCTGATAGTTTGGAGATGAGCCAACCTATCTTATCGATGAGCCATGTCAATATTCCGAAATAGGTTAAAATGTCAAAGAAAGTGACAATGAATATAATTGGCATTAAGGCACTAAAAAAGAAATCAATTTGCTCATTTCCCATTGCTGATGGGAATACAAACGAGATCCCTTGATTTGCACAATCAACTAACCATGTAAAAAAGGATGCGATTTGATTAATGACCCACGTGCCTATGGTAGTTGATAGCATGAACCATGTCATAAGCAATTCAGCGATCAACAAAAAGAAAATAGCTTTCCATTTAACATCCCGTTTTTTAGGAGAACATAAGTAAACCAAACCAATT
Source organism: Peribacillus sp. Hz7 (assembly GCF_042136355.1). NCBI lineage: Bacteria > Bacillati > Bacillota > Bacilli > Caryophanales > Bacillaceae > Peribacillus > Peribacillus sp. Hz7. The sequence continues at coordinate 626 of NZ_JBHHJV010000024.1, read as the reverse complement.
ACCACAAATACCCCGATTACATTTAATAGAAAGTACAATGATTAACATCTCCTTATCTCTACCATCTCCAAGCAACTTAATTTAATGTTTGTTTTTTTTACATCTTTCATGTACCTAGAAACGAAATTATATCAATGAACCAATAATCAAAAGCCAAAGTACTTTAATAAAGTTGAAAAAAATGAAAGCTTTTCTGTAAATAAAAAACACCATCTTAATTCAAGCTTATAAGGTGGTGTTTTTTATGACCCTATTATGTAGTGCACGGTTTATTACAAAGGAGAGGGATTAGTTCTAAAATATCACTTAATTCTTATTAAACTAACGCACCCGTTTACGGAGTAACTTCCTAATCTATAAGAAATTGAAGCCACTCGTACTTTGGTTCATGGGGTACTACAAGCAAACGCTATAAACATACGCTAAGTAATTGTTCAGATAAACAGAGTTACCGAACACCTTGTAAAAACATTTTCCTTAACCAAATTTCACACTAAATTTGGTATTGGACTGTCAACACTAAACTAAACAACTTTTTTAAGGTGTTCAAGTTTATATTGAATTGGGCTCGTGTAGTTTAGCGTCCCATGGATTCTAATATGATTGTACCAATGGATATAATCCAT
>NZ_JBHHJV010000023.1:0-49093 GCF_042136355.1 Peribacillus sp. Hz7 | reverse complement strand
AATAAAGCAAAAACCTTCCAAACTAAGTTCAGAGGGTTATTTGAGTTGTGCATTTTTAGTATAGCATGAAGTTATTTTTAATTTAAAAGATTTTTATTGACAAACTATTAGCTGGTTTAGTTGCATAAGAACTATTCCAAATCGGATAATTTTTTTCCTGTTAATATTTCAAATAAAACGGCGGAATCTTGCTCATTTAATTGAGAATATTTACTTAAAGCATCTATGACGAGTTCCACTTTATCTTTATTTGGACTTATCCATAATTCATATGACAGGGCTTTTGCTTCTATTTCAGGATTTTTAAATTGAAATACAAATCTGTAATCAGCAGGATGTGCCATATCTACTTTTGCTGTTCTCCAATCAACATTATCTAATATTTGCTTAACCTCTTGAACTTGTTCATTGTTAGTAATCTCTTTGTAATTTTCATATTTATTTTCATCACCGATACGCTTTTGAACCTTTATTTTTTGTTCCTCGTTTTCTATTCCGTTCGCACAACCAGCAACTAAAAATAAGCTAAACATTAGTATTGTTATAATAAAGACCTTTGATTTTAACATAAAATCTGCCACCTCCTTTTATATAATTCAATATTCTTCTTCAAGTAACCTTCCAGTTAGTGGAAGAAGAAAATCAACACCATTCTTTAACAGAGCCTAAAATTAAATAACTTTATTCCCATTTTGCACATTCTCCGCTCACTCAAAGAAGATCTTCACGCAGCAGCCGCCCGAGTCTCCTCCGACATCAGCCTCCTGCTATCGCATCCGGCACGGTCTCCAAAGCCCCGCGCTCTAGTCGAAGAAGCATTCTTGCAAGCATACTCATCATGTAGCCATGCCGAAGATCTCTCACAGAAGTCCCTACATAGAAGCAACAGCAAGGAAGAAAACAACCTTTCTTCTAACAAAGAAAAGTTTTTTTCTTCTTTTCTTGTTTCGAAGGTTTCTTCGTAGAAGTATTCTCCGCTCACTCGAAGAAGATCTTCACGCAGCAGCCGCCCGAGTCTCCTCCGACAACGGCCTCCTGCTATCGCATCCGGCGCGGTCTCCGAAGCCCCGTGCTCTATTCGAGGAAGTATTCTTGCAAGCTTATTCAACCTGCAGCCATGCTGACGCCTATCCAAGAAGCCTCTCCCACATACCTGCATGGAGGCAACAGCAAGGAAGAAAACAACCTTTCCTCTAACGAAGAAAAGTTGTTTTCTTCTTTTCTTGTTTCGAAGGTTTCTTCGTAGAAGCCTTATCGGTTCACTCAAAGAAGTCTCTTAAGCAGTAAGTCCGCGCCGATCTCCTCCACCGCCACCCTCAGCTAAAGCTTCAGGTTGGGGCTCCAGAGCTTGTCGCTTGGCTTACTCGAAGAAGCCCTTTTACAAGCTTATTCAACGAAGCAATCACGATCCTGAATAAGCTTCTGCGCACTGGAGCTTCCGTTTCCTTTTGGTTCGGGGCCCCAGGGCTCATGTGATGCGGGGACGTGGCCGGATTGCACCTACTCGCTCGTGCCTCGCTCAAACAAGGCGCCCTCCGGCTAAGAAAGCCTATCACATGGCCCACCCAAACCAAAAGACTACGGGTCACCAGTGAATGTAGAATCAGCTAATCCCCCTCTATCAATGCTTTAAATTCCATATCAACTTCTAAAATAGTACATTTTTACCGTATTTTATGTATAAAAACAAAAAAAATGAAGGAAAGTAGGTCTTTGTGTCGAAATTTGAAAGTGAAAGACCTCTTTTTTTCTTCTTTTTTCTTCTTGCAACTTTTTATTATTTATCTTCAATTCTTTTATTTTTCACCTCAAAAGTACAAGATTCTAAATTTCTAATCAAATAAAAAAGAAAACCCCTATATGAGCTTGGCCGCTCTAGGAGTTTTCTGAAAATACTAGAAGGAATCGCATCCCCCTATATGCATATATACGGACAAATTTTATCATATATACTTGCGATTGTCCTTCTTTAGTAGGAGGATTTTTTGTCATGCAAAATTTAAATACGGTGGAAAGCTATGCGCTTGACGAAGCGAAACGGCACGTGCTGTTCCATCATCATAAAGCGTCTGGATGGATCACTTTTGCTAAGAAGGAGGGTGATGGATCTTGGAAGCAATATCACTATCAACCTGCAGAATTGGCTTCAGAGTTGCCTAATTGGCTCGGTGATAATATTTTCTTTAGTCAAAATACATTCTTTAAGCCACAACGTCGTCTTGAAAATATAAAGCAATTACGGGCTTTATACGTCGATATAGACTGTCATAACTTGAATTATGATCCCCATTGGGTGGCAGAAAAGTTGAATTTAGAAGTATTTCAGGAGGACATTCCACCTCCGAATTTTATTATATTTTCCGGTCGTGGTCTTGTTTGTATATGGCTGATTGAACCTGTGCCGTATCAAGCTTTGCCGCTGTGGAAGGCTGTTCAGAACTATTTTTATGAGCGGTTAGAATATGTTGGGGCTGATAGAAAATCAATCGATTCAACACGCGTTTTCAGGATAGCTGGCAGTGTGAATTCAAAAAATGGCGAAGAAGTATTTGTCGATTATAGACATGATTATCGGTATGGCCTGCGAGAGCTGCAGGCAGAATATTTACCAGAGTTAACTCTAGCACGACAAAATACATCGAAAAAGCCAGGGCGTAAATCAAAGGTTATTCATTTACATAACGTCCGCAGCCTTCATTATGCTAGATTATTAGATTTAGTTAAGATTGCGGAGCTGCGTGATTATGATTTAAGAGGACATCGGGAGCAAATATGCTTCTTGTACAGATATTGGTCTTGTTGCTTAACGGATGATTTAAAAGAGTCTTTAAATCAAATGCTGGAGTTTAATAGTGAATTTAAAGAGCCGCTGCCGAAGTGTGAAGTAGAAAGAGCGACAAGAAGCGCTGAGAAGGCTTGGAAGGCCAAAAGCGATGTAAAGGCTAATGAAGAGGCGATAGCTAAGGGATATCCCGGGGCGGGTTATAACTTGAAGAATGCAACGATTATTAGGTGGTTAGAGATAACATCAGAAGAACAGCAGCATTTAAAAACGATTATTGATGGAAATGAAAAGCGCAGGAGAAACCGTGAGAGAACGAAATTAGCATATCGTGAGAGGCATAATGCGGTTACCAGAGAAGTGTATTTGGAGCAACAGAAGGAAAAGACAGAGGATAAGCTATGGCAGCTTAAACAGGCTATTGAACGCCATCCTAATGCTACACGTAAGGAATTATCCGATTTATTAGGGATGCATCGTTCACATTTATACCGTCTTTTAAAGCAATTATAATGTGTCTCATGGTCCTTGTTCTTATATTATGGGCGATAGCCTGCTTGCTCAGCTTTTGAAAAGATTTAAAAGAAAAAATCTATTAAAGATTCATTACTTGCCCTTTGTTGGAGGGCACAGTCTCGGAGCGAGCAGCGGTAGGCAAGCGGAAGCGCGGCAGGGGAGAGCTATTGTTGGGCTCTTTCACTATCCGCAATATTACTTACTATCAGAAATACCAGGGATACTTACTTGAAAGAGATTTTAGGCCATAAACAGGCATTGTGTTAACTGTTTGTATATCCAGTAAAAGCAACACTTGAGCGGAGAGTTTCAACATAATATTCTTAAATGAACCTCGCTAGAATATATAAATTATGCTGTCATCCCTAAATAGATCTTATATATATTTTTTTAAATTAACATAATGCCCCCTATCAGCAGTCGCTATTCCACACAAATACCTTTATAACAAGAATTATATGTCGAGTTAAGGGGTTACATAATATTAGGTGTTGTTCTTATAGAAGTAGAGAGTATGACTAATCTATCTATTTATGAAAGTAGAGGATTTCAGTCTATTTGTTTTGAAGTGGTTGTAATTTTAGTTCATTAATTCTTTTTGAATGGATGTTATATGAATCAGTGTAAAATAAACAAAATTTGGAATAATAAAAAGGGTGGATTTTCATTAGTCATTTATTTGAAGAAAGGGTGGATTTTATGCTCGATGAGAAAACGATACAAATTGTTCAGTCGACTGCTCCTGTCTTAAAAGAACACAGTACAGCAATTGGGAAAAGATTTTATAAGCTATTATTTGAGAAAGCCCCTGATTTATACAATGTCTTTAATCAAACTAATCAAAAAAGAGGTCTTCAGCAAGAGGCTTTGGGATATTCCGTTTATGCAGCTGGAGAGCATATTACCAATCTTGATGCGATAAAGCCCGTCATTGAAAGGATTTCTCAAAAACACCGGGCCATCGGCATAAAAGCTGAGCAATATCCAGTAGTAGGAGAAACCTTGCTGCAAGCGGTAAAAGACGTTCTTGGAGATGCTGCAACAGACGAAATTATAGAAGCTTGGGGAAAAGCGTATGGCTATATTGCAGATGCTTTTATTGAGCTTGAACAGAAGCTTTACGAAGAAACAAAAAGCCAGCCAGGAGGATGGGAAGGCTATCGCAACTTTATTGTGGAGAAAAAAGTCGAAGAAAGTGATGAAGTTACTTCTTTTTATTTAAAGCCTGAAGATGGAAAAGCCATAGCCACTTATAAAGCTGGACAATATCTAACCATTAAAGCTAAAGTGCCTGGAGAAAAGTATACCCATATTCGCCATTACAGCCTTTCGGAAGCGCCAGGTAAAGATTATTATCGTATTAGCGTGAAACGAGAAGATGAACATGATAGTTCACCGGAAGGGATCGTATCTAACTATTTACATAAACAGATTCAAACGGGGAATTCCCTCCCAGTTTCTGCTCCAGCAGGAGACTTCGTACTTCAACAGGATGACTTACCTGTAGTTTTCATAAGTGGAGGCATTGGAATTACTCCTTTATTTAGCATGTTGCAAACTCTTTTAAATGAACAAACGAAACCAAAGATCACATTTATTCATTCCACCCGTAATAGTAAGACACATGCTTTTCATGAGGATGTAAAGCAATTAATTAATGAAAATAGTGATATAAAGTCATTAGTTTGTTATGACTCACCGACAGAGGAGGACAAAGCCTCCAAAAACTTTGATAAAGAAGGCTATATTGATTTAGACTTCTTAAAATCAAACGTTGCTACGAAAGAAGCGAATTTTTATCTTTGCGGTTCTCTGCCTTTTATGGATGCTATTATTAAGGCTCTACGTGAATGGGAAGTGCCAAGCGAACGGATTCATTATGAGTCATTTAGCCCTGTGGCAATTTTAGGCGAGTAACTAAAAACAGATTAAAAGCTCTAACGTGGTTGTTAGGGCTTTTAATCTGTTTTTGAGTCTATTATGCCTCATTAAACCCATCATATAATATTGAGGGGCGGAAACTCATTCCTACAAAGAAGTATTGAGCACGCCGGGACTCTCAAAGAGTACCCTTATCCGCACTAAAAGAAAAGAATGGGCTTAATGTCCACTCTTTAAAAAATGATAGCTAATAAGATAATTACCCCTAAAGCCATCAATCTCCCTTTCTCTTCTTCATTTAGCCAGTGTTCTTTCACCACGTAGGTTCCATAGCTTCCCTTTACTTTAACTAATTTAATTGAACGTGAAGGTGATTCCTCCTTGGTTTTCGATTCTGATTGACTCGGAAGGAATCGTCCTTGTTGATCCCTTAATCGGTTCGATACATCCATCTTCCTTTGTTCGATTTCTTCTTCCTCGTTTAACAACTCCAATATTTTTATTAATCGTTGTCGCTCGTTCACTGACATCATTGACGTCCCTACCTCCCTTTTCTTTTCTAATCTTAGGATTCTGCTCCATCCAGTAACAGTGCTGGGTGCCCTCCCATAGTGGGGGAGGTAGAGGGACGTCTTTCTTTCGGTGTTCAGTTAATATTTTTTGAAACTCTTTCGAATAGGCTGCTGCAAAGAGAGCTGCTCTTATAATTTGGTTTCGATCTAAATGAGTAGCATGGAAAAGACTATCTATATATTCTTTAAAAACATCGTCATAACGTACAGTAGGTCGATACATAAAATCCCCCCTTTACATTGTAAAAAATCCAACTGCTAAAATAACGACTAATACAGCTACAGCCCATTCTAAGCCTGAATCACCAATACTATCTAAATTAGATTCTTCTAGCTCTTCTTCACGTTTTCTTTTTGCCATTTGTCAACCTCCCTATATGGCGTCTCTTGACGTCCTTGATAAATGGTATTAGGTACTGCTTGTCCATTATTCCCAACTTTTTTAGATTAGATTGAATATTTTTGGGATTGATGGTCAAGAATGCTGATAACAATTATTTCGAAAGGAGAAAAACATGTGGGGCATCGGTAAACAAAGAAGTAAACTTGGAAAGTGGATGGATAAAAGAGGATTGGATCAACAGGATTTAGCTGAAGCTGCAAAGGTTAGTAAGAATACAATTTCAAAAGCTTGTAATGAAAAAGATTACATCCCTCGACAAGACGTCATGAAAAAGTTATTAAAAGCCATTCGTGAGATAGATAAAGGCGCAAAAATGAGCGATTTTTGGGATATGTAACAGTAGTAAGATATAATCTATACTCTTACTTTTAAATACAAAGTAACTAATTAGATAACTATTGATGCTAATTACCTGCTCAGTGACAGAGTTTCTATTATGAATTGTAAAATAGTTTACTGCATATAAAAAATTAATAGTTATTTAACTAACGATAGTTACTAAAAACATCAGTTTTGTAATGACATCATAAAAATTTAATGATTATTGATACGATTCACTTTGAAGTTTACTAAAAGACATTTCTGAAACGATTATCAAATCTTTTTACAATAATGTTTAAACTTAGCAGGCTATGACAAAAACTCTGTCACTAGATCTTTTAGGTCAAAAAGAGTCAGTCAAATGTTGATTCTTTTTAGTATGTATAAAGAGGTTACTTACACGTATTGAAACAGTATTTTTATAAACTTTGCAGATTTCCATAAGACATCATAGGAAAAGAGTTTTAAAGCTTACATTTTCGGTTTTAATATTCATTCAACAATTCCTTTTGTTGTTTTTAATATATTGTTTTAATTGTTTTAATTGTTTTAATTGTTTTCGGAGGCCTGAATCCCTTGGTATATAAGGTTTTTCGAGCCCTAACCCTTACACTTTCGGTTTTAACCCTTACACTTTCGGTTTTAACCCTTACACTTTCGGTTTTAACCCTTACACTTTCGGTTTCTTAACCCTTACACTTTCGGTTTTAACCCTTACGTTTTCGGTTTTAACCTTACACTTTCGGTTTAACCCTTATGTTTTCGGTTTTAACCTTACATTTTCGGTTTAACCCTTACGTTTTCGGTTTTAACCTTACATTTTCGGTTTTAACCCCGCATTTTTAGCTTTAATGCCGGTATTATCCCTATTAATTCTTACATTTTCTATGCTAACCCTTACACTTTCGGTTTCAGTTAAATAATCATTTTGAAATTTATACTAGTGTGCGATAAAATAACCTTACATGAATAAAATCTGTGTAAGGGTTGAGAAAATGAAAAAAGATATAAATAATTTGGTTACTAAATCAAATAAATTGATTGATGCAAATTATAAAAGTAGATTGACGCCCCGTGAACAAAAAATCATTTTATACATAGTGAGTAAAATACAAAAAGAAGATACAGAGTTAAAAACGTACTCCCTTTCTATTAAAGATTTTAGTGAAATGATGGGACTTAAAGGCTCTCCAAAATATGAAGAGATAGAAAAGGTGACGAAAAACCTTTTGTCAAAAGTTATTGAAATTCATGAGGAAGACGGATTAATTCAAACTCATTGGTTAACCAGAGTGAAATACAATTACGGCCAAGGAACGGTGGAATTTAATTTTCCAGCAGACTTAAAACCGTATTTATTAATGTTAAAAAGAGAGTTTACCTCTTATAAATTGAAGAATATTTTAGAGTTGAAAAGTGGACATTCTATTAGAATGTATGAGCTATTAAAGAAATGGGAAGTGCGAAAAGAAGTACAAATTGATTTAGAAAAACTGAAAGAAATGCTTGGAATAGATTCGGGATATAGTGAGTATTCCAATTTTAAGCTAAGAATACTTAAAACAGCCCAAAAGGAATTAGAAGAAAGCACAGATATTTCTTTTAATTACAAGGAGATTAAAAAAGGAAGAAAAGTTAGTGCTTTACACTTTTTTATTACCTCAAAAAGAACTGCTCTCGAAAATGAAACTCAGTTGCTTGAAATGAAGCAGGAACCAGATGATTTGTTTGAATCCCTCTATCTTCAGTTAGATCAGACTTTCAAAAAGCATGATTATACATTGACGAAAAAAGTGTTGAAAAGATGGGGCGAATTGGCCGAGGAAGTATGGGGCGATAACAAACACATGGAAATTCACAAGCTCGTTCAGCAATCTTTTAGTGTTCCCTCCATTGAAAATCATCTTGCTTTTATCACCTATATACTCAACGAGAAAGTAAAATGCGTGCAAAAAGGTACAAGTCATCATCGAGTGAGTGTTGAAAGTAATTCGAAAAAAATCATTCGGGAAGAGTTGCTGCCACACTGGTTTAAGAAAGATAAGAAAGAAGAAAAAACAGTGAGAAAAGGAAAATTAAGCGAAGAACAGAAAAGAGAAATAGAACAACAGCTTCAAGAGCTTATAAATAGTAACTCTGTTAAACGATAATGTTGATTTTTTAATAAAAGAAAAAGAAGCTTGTGAAATATTTTTGGCTGTTTCTTGTTTTACCATCTTAATAGTAAGGCTTATGATGCTTCTCTCAAATGAAACAATCTTGATGTTGACTACAGGGGGGGCTACCAACAAATACGTAATGTTGGTGGTACCCTATTTTATCTAATGATCTATATATAATTCTCTGTTATATTGGGAATATACTGTTTCTATTTATAGTGCTTTACAGGTAATTATCATGTGTCTTGTGGTTTTAGCACTTTATTGTGTAGAAAACCTTGCTTGCTTTGCTCTTAAAAGGGCTTAAAAGAAGCAAGAGTAATGAATAAGTGTGATATAAATAACTAGGGAACCAGTCTCGGAGCGAGTAGCGGCAGGTTATAGCGTTATTTATAGTATTTTTAAAGGAGAGCTATTTTATGAAAGCAGCACTTGGTATATTTACACCATCAGCTCATGTTATTAGTGTACGTTATCATGGTCCTCAATTTCAGCATAAAACGATGGACGTTAATTCTCTTGAATGGCAACAACTTATTGAGCCTCAGGATTTAAAAGAAAATTATGATGTTACACGTTGTAATCTGAGTAATACCTTGATTCAGGTTAAACAAGAAATTGCTAAAGAACATAATATGGTTCTTAAATTGAAAGAGATGGGTTATGTTGCTTCTATGTTACAAACAGGTGGTATGAATCATGCTGGTAGTATAGAGAAGATTGATGGAGGTTATTATCAATTTACATACAACTTTGATGGGGATCATGTTTGGTGGTTAATTTCTTATGATGTCGAAGAGGAATTAACGGAGGATGAACCATATAATTCTTTGGAAGAAGATGAATTTTTAAATTATATCCTTCAGCTTAAGGACATAAAAAAAATATGAGAGCCAGAGTTCTTTTGAATTCTGGCTCTTTTATTTTTTGACGTTAGAAGTGGTATGGTGTTTAAGGATTTCAGAAACGATTCGTAAATTGAGGGGCCACTATAGAGGAATTGTCGAGGAAATGTGAAATTTCATGCATCGCTTACACTTCGATTACTTTTATGAAAGTATGTACCATCACCATTCATTCAGGGGGATTCCTCACTAAGTAAACACAGTAGCAAAACCACTCTGGTAGTTGAAAAACTTTTGAGTATAATAGCTTATTAAGAAAAAGCATATATAAACACAAATAAGCCCTAGTCATCAATTGACTGGGCATCTAATAGGAAAAGTATTAACTCTGTTTAAGTCTCAATTAATAACCCCTACCATTGCAATCACCACAAGTCACCGTTGTTCCACCCCATCCAACATCCACAGTGATTACTCCTTCACCATCACATTTTGGACAGTTTTCTACGGCCATTTAGCAACCTCCTTTTTTTCTTTTTATACCATCTATGTTATTCTCTGATATATTTTCGTATTCCTTTTATTTACCAAACCATCGAGCAAAATAAATACATATAATCATTAAATTTCCAGCATCTTTTTTCTATTATTATAGCAAAACCGTTCGTTAAAGTATCTATGAAAAATGAACGTTCGCAAAGTGGTTTTTATACTTTTGTGGAAATGTAAAAAAGTAGTTTTAAATCAAAAACTAACCTGTTCGTAAATGTGTACTTTTAGGAACAGATAAGTAATGAGGAAAACAACGGAAGAGGAAAAGAAGAAAACAACTTTTCTTGTTTAAAAGAAAGGTTGTTTTCTTCTTTGTTATAATAACTTTTCAATTTGTGAATTAGATCCATAATTAAGTGTTTAAGTTTTATATATAGAAGATTTCAATCTTCACTGGTGACCCGTAGTCTTTTGGTTTGGGTGGGCCATGTGATAGGCTTTCTTAGCCGGAGGGCGCCTTGTTTGAGCGAGCGGAGAATGCTTCAGTAAAGAAAACAACGAAGAAAGAGATGAAGAAAAGACAGGTAATCCCCCTGTTTTGAGGTGCGAGGCTGGTTCTTTAAAACGTCTCCCTATTCATTGAAAAGGCACACTAAGGACTAGAGGATAGTGTACTTATGGAAGATTCTTCTGAGCTTCTTCGAGTAAACCGAGCGACAAGCTCTGGAGCCCCAACCTGAAGCTTTAGCTGAGGGTGGCGGTGGAAGAGATTGACGCGGACTTACTGCTTAAGAGACCTCTTTGAATGAACGAATAAGGCTTCAACGAAGAAACCCTCGAAACAAGAAAAGAAGAAAACAACTTTTCTTTGTTAGAAGAAAGGTTGTTTTCTTCTTTTCTGTTGCTTCCATGCAGTATGCGGGAGATACTTCTTGAATAGGCGTCAGCATGGCTGCGGGATGAATAAGCTTGCAAGATTAGCTTCTTCGAGTAAGACGAGCGGCAAGCTCTGGAGCCCCAACCTGAAGCTTTAGCTGAGGGTGGCGGTGGAGGAGATTGGCGCGGGCTGCTTTTGAACTTGCTTCCATGCAGGTATGCGGGAGATACTCCTTGAATGGGCGTTAGCATGGCTGCAGGATGAATAAGCTTGCAAGATTAGCTTCTTCGAGTGAGCAGAGAATGCTTCTACGAAGAAAGATTGTTTTCTTCCTTGCTGTTGCCTTTATATAGCAATGCAGAGCGGGACTTCTGTAAGTAATCTTCAGCAGGGATTTTTGGAATTGTAAATAGAGGACTCTTTTCTTTGGATGTATTAATTACCAATATTCGGGCGGTCTATCATTTTCTTGATTGATTTTCTAAGTTTTTAATTGAGTTGATTGACTTACCAAAATCGTATGGCTGGCTGTAATAGATTTTTCCACATTCTAAACATTCTACATCACACAGTCTTGGTTTATGAGAATTCAAGTCATCGTTTTCAATACGAATAACAGATAATATTCCCCCGCATGTACACTTCATTTTTTCACTTCCTTTTTGGTATACCTATCATGTTCTCTTTTATTAATTATACTTTTTATAGTTATACTGAACAATCACATGAAGTTTAGGACTAGGGTTTGAATTATAGTGATTTGGAACCTAGTTTTTTGAATATTATTATTCAAAATTATGGAATATAGACTTTTTTAAAAGAAAACAAAGGTGAGTAGATATAATTAAGTTAGCTATATGGAGAGGGCTTTGCCCAATAAATTTAATAATTAAAAGGTAAGAATTTGATCTTGTATTTCTGTATTTCTGTATTTCTTTAATTATTGACAGAGTGTTTATAATATATTAAATTAAAAATAGAATAAACGGAACGCTAGTTCTTTTTATAGAGGGGGAAAAGTATGTTTACATCGATTGATTTATTTTCCGGACCTGGCGGATTATGCACAGGTTTGAAATGGGCAGGTATAAAACCACTTATAGCTGTCGAAATGAGTGATTGGACGGTTAAAACCTACGGAGCTTCGCATGATGCTGATATTTTAGTATTAGGTGATTATCTAGAAGGTACATTAGAAAATGAAGCGGAGTATTTTTTGCCAAATGACAAGACTTTACTAATCCATGGTGATATAACAAAGATAACTAATGAGTTAATTGATAAAATACTTAATGAGCGATTTGGAGTTAACACCGTTGATATTGTAACTGGGGGAGCTCCATGTGAAAGTTTCTCAATGGCTGGTCAACGTCGTGATGATGATGAAAGGAATAACCTTTTTCTTAATTTAGAAAGGATAGCAAAACATGTTGATGCTTCAATGGTTTTGTTTGAAAATGTTAAAGGTCTTTTTTCGAAAAAACTAGATGGTAAAGCTGGAAAAATGTACGAAATGATTTGTGATGAGTTCGAAAGAGCTAATAATAAGGGTGTTTCATTTAAGTTGGCTAGTAGAGATCAGGGGACAGTATTATTAAAAGCTTCTGATTATGGTGTTCCTCAAAATAGAGAACGGATATTCTTAGTCGGCGTTAATAGTAAATATCATGCAGAGTTTTCTTACCCTGAAAAAACACATGGAGAAGGTAGAAGATATCCCTATGTTACAGTTGGAGATGCAATATTAGATTTACCTAAAGTGGGAGTAAAAGAGGGAGAAGAAGAAGTTGAGTTTATTCCTGAAATCAAAGATTCTTTTTCTATTCAGAGAAAAGAGTTTCTTCAAATTGTTTCAGGTGAAAAGTTCGGTCTTCCTGAACATTTAAAAGATAAAAAGAATAAGTTAAACTCACATATAGGACCCGGTCATAAACCTCCAATGATAAATCGTTTAGCTAATATTCTTCCAGGAGAAGGTATGAAACAAGCTGCTGAACGTTTAATTAATAATGGACAAGAAGATGTTCGTAACAATTGTTTTCCTAAAAAACTTTACGCTGCTAGAAATAGAAGACTAGTAGCTGATAAACCTAGTTTTACCGTAACTTCTCACTGTTTAGACGAAATGGTTCATCCCATTTTAAATCGTTCAATTACTCCAAGAGAAGCTGCAAGACTACAATCATTTCCTGATTGGTATCAATTACAAGGACCTTATGTGAAGTTTCATAGCGATCCTCAACAAGATAGATACGAACAAATGGGAGATGCTATCCCCCCACTATTGGCTTATGCTTTAGGAGTAAAAATAGTAGAAACATTAAATGAAATAACATTTCAAAATCTTGAACTTAAAGAGGTTGTTAATAATCATGGATAAAGTAAAAACGACTTTCACATATACTCAAGAAATGATTGAAATGGTTAAATGTGTTGCTTTGTTGAAAAATAAACATCAAAATGAAATTATAGAAGAAGCATTTATGTATTGGTTAGACAATCAAGATAAGAAGTTTGTTAATTCCTTAAGAGATATTATAAGGGTTTCTAAAAATATGTAGTGATGTGAGGATATTATTTAGAAGTAAATATCAGAAAAAGCTATATAGATTTATATAGCTTTTTCTCTACTATTATCCTTTAAATTGAATTTTCTGACCTTTTGTACCTGTAGCATAAGTCCAAGATAAACCAGTTCCAAAACCGCCTTTTTTAGGTTGGCCATTTTTATATAACGTATTATGTATGTATTCTTCTATAGAATATACATGACTAGCTTTTAGACTAAAGGTTTGTTTCATTAGGTCGAATTTTATTAAATATTTAGGAAATCTTATATCAGAAGTATTCTCCTGTGCGCTTCCAGTTACTACCCATCTGACGAATTTTTCTTTTATTGGTTCTAGTAAATCGCTCAATTCCTTTTTTTCATTTGGAGTAAAATGTTTAGCTGATGCATCATTTTGATGTTTTGTTAAGAGCTGAATAAGAGTTTTATCTTTAATTCCAATCTCATTTACAATGGTAGTAGTATCGAATTCTGCAAAAGCTACTTTTGGTAATGTTGATTGTTTTATACTGATAGGGACTAAAATTTTTTGTTCTTCTAAATATATAGATATTAAAACATCTGTCTTAGGGTTTCCGCCTGTTGCTCTAGGAGGAATGTTTTTGGTAGCGTGAATTTCTTTGATTTTTTCTTTTACGCTATATATATTTACTTTATGTAGTAGAGAAATATATATTTTATAACCATCTTCATTATTGTAACTGCTGTGCCCTTGTTTTAACGCTTTCAAGTAATCCTCATTTTTGAAAATAGAAATACAGTAATCCTCATATACATCACCTAATTTATCACCGACAGTACCAGGAGCAGCATTTTCTTTAATTCCATAATCAGTATATAACTTAACTAGTTTACTATCCATAAAACCAATCCTTTCGTGACTTTAATGTGGATAACATTAATAGTGCATGTTTTATTCTTTGGAATAGAATTACTCTTCAAGGAGTGTTAAAGCAAAAAAAATATAGGTATTTCTCTTTTGGGAAAAATAGGTTTATAGGAGCTTTATTTAAGGATTGAATAGAATTTTCTTAGTGTTTCACTTCCTTTTAACTAGATTAACTTGAATTATTCTAGTAGAATAGTCGGTATTATATTATTATAACGCTTAGATATTAAAAGTGGAGAGGATTACACAATTTAAATAAATATGGACAATATCGAGATATAATTGATGATGGTTTCGAAATATGCTTTTTATAACTGGAAAAGCTCGTTATATTGCGGTCAATCCTTATAAGTACTTACCTTATTAATCAACATATGATAGAAAAGTTCTTAAAAAGAACATTTTTGGATTTTGATTTGATATATGAGACATAGTTAGTATGTAATTATTTGATGATTTTTGATAAGAAATAAATGCCATTTTACGTAAAAAGCTGAGGATTAACACATCTTTAGTTCATGCTGTAGACAAAGTTGATTTTCCTCGAGTTTGTCTACAGTATTTTTTGTTTTAAAATATAAATCATACAATGTTTGGGGCGATGAAGATGCTTTCTAAAAATAATCTCATCCAACGAAATCAAATAGAAATGATTGCTTTAGACCAATGTACGGAAAGTAAAGACTAAGTAACACGTCATATTTGGCAAGAATATGTGGAAGAAGCAGTCATCATAAAGGTGTAAAATTCTCTTTTATGCGAAGTGTAGAGAAACCATTGAGTGAGCGTGTATTAGCAGATTTAAAAGGTGTGTTGGACAACGTTACGTGGACATAAAGAATTGCCGATGCAGGCGATGCTTCCTTTCGCTATCATGAATGTAAATGAGATGGACAACTGGGCTTGACGAGGTCTATCTTCACTCATTTAAAATAAAATTCAAAGAAAAACGAGAAAGGGGTTCGGAATGAGAACATTCCGAACCCCCTTGATTGAAAAACTGAACACAGCTGGAATTGTTGTGTTCAGTTTTTCATAAAGTATCTACTTCTTCTCCCCCAAATACTTCTCCAAAGCTTCTTCAATCAAAATATAAATCTTCTTGTCTTGAACAAGTGCTTGCATCTTCAGTTGTTTGTGCAGGTCTGTGCGTAAATCGAAGGAGACGCGTTTTCTTTCTATATTGTTTTCTTCTTTTATTGTTTTATTTATTTCTTCTTTAGTTGATTCGTTGTTTTCTTCGTTTGAAGAAATATTTATTTCTTGATTAGTTGTTTCTTCTTCTCCGATGATTTCAGCTAGGGCTTGGGTTGGTGTGACAACCTTTCTTTGACGCTTCATGTTTTTGATATCATTGACCTTTGACACGTTCAATCAACTCCTTGTAGAAATTTCTGTACTGATCTAGAGCTTGTCTGATTTCTGGATTTTCGTTAAATCCGTATAGAGCAAGTCTGCCAGTCGGTGCTTTGCGGGTAATGATTGTTTGAAAGACTTCTTTAGGGTAGTCTTCTTCAATCATTTCGTTAAACGCTTTTGCATCGCTGCGGCGCACGTCGTTCATTGTTCGTAAGATACCGAGCACTTGTGTGTCTTTGTTACCGAAAGTGCGGGCTCCTTCTATAGAATCCATAAAGTTCGGAATCGCTGAGTAGCACCAGTTTGAGCATTCAAACATGACAACTACATATTCACTAGCACATAAGGCATTTGTCGTTTGCTCACTTAGTGATGGTGGAGTATCGATTAGTATAAAATCATATTTATCTTTTACAGGCTCAAGTATTTGATCCAGGATTAAGCTTGGATTACCTTGAAACGGTAGGTTTTCTCCTTGATATGTTTTTCCGGTATAAATCCAGCGAGGGAATGTGGCTAAAAAGTTGTTTGCAGGTAGAAGGTCCAAATTGTCGTTAATTGAAACGATATATTCTTCTACATTATCCTGTTGCATTGCCTCTAGCACCGATCTTCCCATAAATTCATTAGACGGTGTTTCAGATAGCAGTTCAGTCAGGTTACCTTGAGAGTCCATATCTATAGCTAATACGCGGTATCCGTCTTCTTTTAATAGGTAAGATAGAATCCCTGTTGTTGTGGATTTACCACAGCCACCCTTTTGAATCCCCATTGTAATAGTGATTGCTGACAAGATTCGCACCTTCCTTTCTTCTAAACTTTATTTCTTCTTTTATTTTTTTCTTCTTTTCCTCATTTCTATATTAGTTGAAAACTTCCTGCTTGTTAAGAGATTTGTTTTTGTTCTGGCTTGATATGTATGTTTGAAGCGTTGATATAGGTGATGTTGATTTGAGGAGGGGACGGTACTATTGTTTAAAAATGTAAGTCGTGTTATTTCGTTAAGAGTCATTTAATTTAAAGGACAGACGTCGTCAACAAAGTTTATTTATTAAAGAATAATCAAGGACCATAGTTGTTGGTCTCTTCTTTTGGTCAAAAATAAGCGAAGAATTCCTGTAAAAATAAAAGGTTATTTAAATGGTTATTTTACAAGTTATATAAAATGTTATAAATTATAATTATTAAAAACCTATATGGAGTGATTTTAATGAGTGAAGTTTCAAAATTTATTGATCATGTTATTGGGGAATCTGTTACGAAAAATAGAAAGCATGAGGTAAAGTTTACCGTCTCCCTTGATGAGACAGATAATCGGAAATTAGAGTTAATTGCTAAATCATTAGGATTGAAAAAAGTTCCATTTGTAAGGGAGCTTATCAGAGCCGGTATTATTGAAGCAATTCAAAAACTTGAACTTAATAAAAGCGACGAGTTCAAGGATTTTTTGTTTAACGATAAATCAGTTGATGAATTTCCTATATCATTCTTGGAAGAAGACAAGGAGTAATATGAATGAGTATTAAATTAGATTATGCATATGCAGGTCCTGAACTTAAACATATTTCCGAAGATTTGAGTAGAAATGAAACTTATAGATGTCCTTTCTGTGAGGAAGAAGTAATTTATCGAAAGGGGGAGGAACGAGAACATCACTTTAGTCATAAGCCAGGATCTAATTGTTCAGCAGACAGTGAAACAATTCTACACTTTAATGCTAAAAATTATCTGGCTGACGAGTGTTTCGGACCAAACGGCTATTATATTACCCTTAATTTTCCCTTAGAACAATACATCCCTGAGCTTTATGAGCAGCTTGCTTTATTAGGACTTAGTCAAGATTTTGATGTGAATTTACATGAAATATTGGTTTCCTTACGTGCATTAAAGGGTGCGAAGGTTGAGAAGAGAATTGGACCTTACATTGCAGACGTTTACTGTCCAACTGAAGTTGGGAATGGCTTAGCAATTGAAGTATGTGTCACTCATGAAATGGGAGAAGAAAAACGATCCTTTTATTCTTCAAAGGGAATCAGCTTTCTTGAGCTGATTCCTAAAAAAGGTCAGAATAAGAGATATGAATTTGAGGTAAAGTCCAGTTCAATAGATTTGTTTTTTAAATCTTATAGAGAAAAAGTTGAAAAATATCAACAAGAACATCTATATTCTAAGTATTATTTAGGGCTTTTAGCAGCTGCACGTGAACCCTTGATGGAGAAAGAAGAATTGATTTATAAGCAGAAGGCTGTTCAAAAAGTTATCAATGATATAAGTAATATTGGGATAGACGACTATATAAAAGATGAAGTCTTTAAAAAGAGTACCACTATTAGAGCTCAAGCATTTAATTCGAATATATTCCATAGTGAACCATTAAATAATGTTCAATATGTTAAAAGCAGAAATGGTTCAAAGTATCTTATGGGAAATGATAAAACCTATTTTATATCAAATGAGCAAAATCTATTGTATGATATATTGAATAAAATCGTATGTGCTGAAGTAGAGGTTGAAGCTCTGGTTGGAGGCTGGCGTAATAGTGAAAAAAGCAGCATTGTAGGGTTTGATTTTAAGCTGCCAAATCTAAGTGTTACTTCAGAACTTTACAAATATATAATTAAGCAGTTTTTAACAGATTTAAGTATGAAATTTGATAATAAAATTAAGGAGCTTAGTTAGAAATAAATATCTGCAAAAGTTTAATGCGTACTGATTCTAGGTTTAAATAATATAAGCATATTAGTTATTTTGCAAAGGGGCCTTTAATTGAAGAAGAGAAGAAATTATAAAAAGTGAATTGCAACTCCAAGTTATTCCACTAAAGAATGCTGCTATTACGAAATAAGCAATCGCTAACTGACAGGCTTATGTACAATCGTAGAACAACATAGGTTGAAAATGATTAAACTTAATTAGAAACAATTTAATGCCTGACCGCAGATGTTTTCAAAATCGTCACAAAGTATGAGAAATAAATAAAATACTACAAAATGCCGTTTTGTCGTTCAAAAACCTGAATTTCGTTGTAGAAATTCAGGTTTTCAGCGTAAAAAATGCTGTTTTTAACGTGAAATCTCACTTGAAAATGGAATTTTGGCTTTTTGATTTCCTTTTGTGTAAAACATATGATTAAACTAGTGAAGGAATCAACCTCTCAACCCGCTTCCCTCTTTTTCTATATACCTTCTATTTAGTATTACAAACCCATATCACGCCAAAAAGTGGGAGAATCCTTTCTTTTTGGCCTTTTTCTGTTGTTTTTTGGATGTTTACATAGTGAAAAACAAGTAGTGCATTTTGGGGAAATCGTCTATTTTTTTCGTAAGGAGATAGTTTTTCAGCTTGAAAACTTAATACGGAAAGGATGAGTTTAATGGATTGGAAGAAGGTCGAAATGTTCTTATCTTCAGGTCAGGCATTTATTCCGGTATATGCTGAAAATAAGGGAGATTCTGTATTGATGTATCTGAAAGATGGATCAACGGAGATTTTAGATATACAGTGTGAGTCATTTTTAGCTAAGCTGCTTTATTATTTCGGTACAAGCGTTTCAGCGAATCGAAATCGCTATGGAAAGCTGGTTGGCAAGAGAAACCTGGTGCCCATAGTTTTATCGTATGGCATGACGTTAGTTCCCTATACGGTGCGCGAGCCGATTGGTAGGCAGACACGAACTGGTTGGTTTCTGGCCAAGGAGATCTCGCATTTTCATAAGAAATTGCAGCATCACACAGTCGTTCAACTGTCGCAGCATGAAGTGAGTGTGATGCATTCGGAGAAGTTTTGCTTTGAACAGCTAAAGAATGCTAGATGTATCGAGTTGTGTTATGGCGAAATTCATGAACCGTATAGAAAGAATTCGATTTTCTCGGCAGGATAATTCCTGCTTTTTTGATGTAATAAGCTCTAATCGATTTTGTTACAAGGATACTCGCTATTAAATTCTACAAAACCCCCATTTTTCACGGTATTTCACTCTAAAACCCTTTTGGGAGAGATTGGATGACCTGTATATAGTAGAGGTATCCCAAGGGGAAGGAGGAGATATTATGGCTTCAGAATTTCATGTGAAAAAGACCTTATCACTAGCGTTTCAGGACGGTATCAATGCGGATGGGGATCCAATTATTAAGCGTTATTCGTATTCAAACATCAAGAAAACAGCAACACCTGATGCCCTATTAGCTACTGCGCAAGCGATTGCTGGTTTGTGTAAAGGCACGCAGCGTGGATTCACGACGATTGATAATAATGACTTACTTCCGTAAGGTGATTTGGAAATAAAACGAGAAAGGAGGTAATGCGACATGGCTAAAACATTAGAGTTAACCTTTAATGGTGAGGATGGAGGAACTGTAAAGATTTCTGTTAGAAATCCGAAAGATTCTCTTACCCCAACGGAAATTAAAACGGCAATGGAGCAAATGGTTCAGGCGAATATTTTTACATCGTCTGAGGGGGATATCGTAGGCGTGAAAAGCGCTAGAATGATTGATCGTACGACTGCAGATATTGAACTGGTGTAATCGAGGACGGAAGGTGCTGTAGCCTTCCGTTTTAGTCTATTTAGGGAAGGGAGTGGTATGTATGGATTGGGCGGCTATGATCAGTGAAGTTGGCTTTCCGATTTTGGTGACATTTTATCTATTAAACCGGATGGAAACAAAGATCGATCAACTCTCACAATCCATTAATGACCTGACCGTATCATTAAAACAATAGAGATCTGTTAGGTTGATAAAGAAAGGGTGAAAAAGATGCTGATTGCAATCGATGCGGGGCATGGAGGGAAGGATTCGGGTGCTGCCGCAAATGGATTAATGGAGAAGGATATTACGTTGTACCTGGCGCTTAAAGCAGGTGCTTATTTAAGAACGTATTATAATTGCGATGTGATGTATACAAGGAATAAGGATGTATATTTAGGGCTCTCAGAACGTGCAAATATCGCGAATAGAGCAAAGGCCGACCTGTTTTGTTCGTTTCATATTAACAGCTTTAATTCAACGTCCAAAGGCTTTGAAACGTATCGCTATCCAGGAACAAAAGGCAAGACGATTGAGTTACAGAAAGCCATTCATGAGGAAGTGATGAAGGTTTTAAAACCATACGATATTACGGATCGCGGTATGAAGGAGAAGGATCTTGCGGTTGTCCGCCAGACAAGCATGCCAGCTGTTTTAACAGAAACGCTGTTTATTTCGAATCCAACTGAAGCAAAACTCTTAAAATCAGCTTCCTTTCTCGATAAGGTAGCCGAGGCGCATGCAATTGGAATCGCTAAAGCTGCAGGATTGACGAAAAAGAGCAGCAGCAGTGCTTATCTAATGACGATTGCATTCAAAAACAAAGCCGAAGCTGAAAAACACGCAAAAGTGTTAAAAGAACAATACGGGTGGCTTATCGATGTAAAAAAATCTTAATGACTCTGCCGATATGGCGGAGATTTTTTAAGAATTCTAAAAATCTTACACAACGATGTTATGTCAGATTTTTCATTTTGTCGCAAGCCTGTTCTAGTAAGGGTTTATCGGTCCTTTTTTCAACAGTCCTTTTTATGAGAAATCTGACGTATTGGCTATCTAATTAAGGGGGTGTCGTATTTATGCAGACGGTCCAACCTATTAAAGATAGAGAAAAAATCGAGGCAATAAAGAAGATTTTACGTGCATCCACGCTGAGGAATGAGCTTTTATTTGTGCTAGGAATCAATACCGGACTGCGGATTAGCGATATTTTAGCACTAAAGATTTCGGATGTTTTAACGAAAAAAGGTGTCGTCGACCGGCTGGATCTAAGGGAAAAGAAGACGAAAAAGAAGCGAATCATTGCCCTGAATAAAAAAACATGCCGATTAATCCAGCGTTATTTAGAAACAGAACGCTCAGTAGCACGTCAGGATGAGCCGTTGTTCCTGAGTCAGAAAGGAACAAGAAGGCCAATAAGCCGGCAGCATGCGTATGACATCCTCAATGAAGCTGCACGCTCTGTAGGCATCACAGAACGCATCGGAACCCACTCTTTAAGGAAAACGTTTGGATATTTTGCATATAAGCAAGGAATTGATTTGGCGATGATACAAAAGCTGTTGAATCATTCGAGCCAGACTGAAACTTTGCGGTACATAGGGATTACACAGGAGCAGATGGATGAGGTGGTGTTGAGGTTGGAGTTGTGAAAAAGGGTTAACCTATGATAAACGGGTTAACCTTTCTTTATGTTACATTACTCAACCATTACTGCCCATCCATCCGAGTATCCGTCATAAGGTTTACTTAATTCATCAAGTCGCTTTTGTATATCAATGATGTCGTCGTAATTTAAAAGCATTTTTATAAGACAAAAACAAGTCCATTCTTCTGTTTCATCGTCTTGTTCCAGTTCACAACTAAACCCTTCATCTCTCAAGGATTTCAATACAGATTCACCACTGCTTTTATCTGGAACCGCAACAAAAAAATCTACATTCTGTGGTTCTTTAAAATCAACCCCTTCTTTATATAGCATTTTTAATACTTGCCCATCATCATCACTAGGGAATTTCATTTTATTCTCTCCTCGTACTTAAAACAGTATGTATTAGCCTTCCGTTCATTATATCACTAAGCTTCAACTATCCTACTTACTTTCGTGAAATAAGATTTACATCTCTTCTTGATATATTTCTAATTTTATCGGCTTTAAATTCAAAGGTATTTTAAACTCCTGAAGGTTTTCTATATGATTTAAAAAATCATCTATATCATCATAATCCATTGACCACTCTTCTGCCTCTAACTTACTTAACTCATCTGTTGGTTTAAATAAAAATTCACAGTGAAGCTGTTCCATATGAGAATACTCATCTTCTTCATAAACAGTAAACTGACGTACAAAGTCAAAATGAAATAGTTCCTCTCCAGTAAAATCGTAAACACCACATTGAAATAAAATTTCTTTATCTTCTTCCCCCACAACTGTCTCTTTACAAAAAGCCTTAAATGTTTCCCAAACTTTTTTTATATCATCGGTCTCTTCACCAATTTTATTTTTAAGGTAACTTTCAGTATTCTTAACCGTAATCATTACAACACCTCCAGTAATAGTATGTAAATATTCTTCCTCACCAAACCTCTCCGTAGTTAAATCAGAAAATGAACATTTTTCTTTAACAGAGTCTAAAATCAAAAAAGTCCCTACCAGAGTGAAATACATAGATAACAGCCCTTCTTACATTTGAGAAGGGCTTTGAACATTATGAAACTACTACTTTTTAACGTTCACAAGCGATACCGTCTTTATCACGGTCTCTACTTTTGTTTTTGTCGTAAAGAGCTTTTGAAACATGTGGCTTATATTTTGTTTTGCCACCTTTATTTTTAACTTTAGAAGATCTTGCTACGCCGCCTTTATATACCTTATTCGTAAAAGTATGATCTTTTACGACAGCCTCTCAGTTTTGGTATTATGAGACCAAAACTAACAATCCGAAGGTCGCTCAAGTAGTGGAGTCTTGAGAATTTTTTAATTCATTTTGCGAACGATGAGAAAAATCTTGCAGTGCAATATGACAATGAAAAGAAAACTCCAACTATTCATTATTCAACGAACTTTTGAGGATACTTTCTTTACTTTGTTTTTTATTCCGTAATATTTACTTCAATTGGCTCTGCAACAACATTCCATTCCTTACCTAACATAGTAAAGGTATGCTTAACGAAAACTTCTACTGTACCTGGGGCTAGAGCTTCGATGGTATTGCCCTTTATGCGAACCTTGTTAGAACCTTCGAGCATGTAAAGCTCGGTCTTGATGTTTTCCTTTTTATCTACTCGATAGTCGACAAATGCTTTTGCTTGAATGGTTGAAGATTTTCCAACTTTCAAGTTTACTTTTTTTATAGGTGTTTCTAGGTTAATCGGAGATTTTGTTAGCCATTGTGTGTAGTCTGTAATCGGACCAATCACGCCTTGCTGTAATTTTTCACTGAACGGATCTTCTCCTCTAAAGGTCCAATGCATGTTCATCATTCCGCGTTGGCGCATGTAGGTAATAAATTCTTGATATACGCTACCATAGCTAGCGTTGAGTGTAACGTTACGGCTACTTCCATAGTTTAAAAGTTTTTGTGCATTTTTAACTTTTTCTACGTCTGTTCCAGGAACTCCCTGAGAGTACAAATAGCCAATCGGAATTTCGGGTTTTAGTTTGTTGATTGTAACCATACTATCTAAATTAAAGCTTTGCAGGACAACTTGATTGACCATATCTTCAGCTTCAATTTCCTGAATGACTTGTTCTTCAATCCCTGTATCTTTTAATTCAACAAGCAACACGATGTCCTTTCCTTTAAATGCTTGTAAATATTCCTTAAATGTTGGGACTTTTTCTCCCGCGAATTGTGGAGAAAATTTACTTCCTGCATCTAATTGGCGGATTTCATCTAGTGTTAAATCACGAACACGGCCTGTACCATTTGTAGTTCGATCTACTGTATCATCATGCATGATAACAAGGTGACCGTCTTTCGTCCTTTTTACGTCTGTTTCAATCATGTCAGCCCCTAGATCGTAGGCTAATTGGTAGCCGGCCATTGTATTTTCCGGTGCTAATGAAGGAATTCCACGGTGTGCAGCTACAATAGGTCTTTGAATAATCGTATTTTCAGGATATTCAGTTAGTGCTGTTGCTACATACCCTGGCGTGTTTGAAATAATACCATCAACGCCTAAGTGCAATAAATCATGAGCCGAATTAGTAGAATCAGCGCCAACGCCCCATACAGAAATGGTACGGCTATGTAAATAATGTACGATTTCCTGCGTCAAAATCTTTTGAGGGATAATGGCTACTTTCCCCTTACTTTTATGAATCGTTTGGGCAAATGCCTCTAAATCATTTTTATTCAGTGAATTTTTTGAATAAATGATTCCGCCGCGTGCATTTGGTTCTTTAGTTCTTAATTCTTTCAAGATTGCTGGATTGCTAGATATGAAATGAACATCAGTCGTTTGTGCTTCATTTAGTACGGCAATGATATCTTCTTCAAGACCAGCTTGTTCAACCTGTAGGATTGGAATCCGCTTATTTTTGATAGATGTTAATACGTCAATCAATGATTTTTCGTTGACTAGAAGCTCTCCATCTGAACTCTTTGTAACAGGCAATAACACAGATGATACCTGTTCTGATGTATCGATTGCTTGATGATTAGCAATCAACGTAGGAGGATTGACAATCGTTGTCGCTGGTTCAGCTGGAATGAAAGCACCAGAATTCTCACCCGAAGGAAGATCAGTCGATGTAGTTGTCACTTTTACATTGTCAAATTGAACATTTACACCGTTTGCTTGAAATCCAACATCACCATTTCCATATTGACTTGCAAGATCTGTGTCAATGACTAGTTTTCCATTCACAAACTGTTGAACGCGATTCTTACTTGCAATGACTTTAAGCTTGTAGGATTTGTTAAACTCAAAATTCTCCTGAAATGAATTTGTTTCTGGAACAACCCATTGATTTTTTTCATTGCGAATCGCAAATTCCAACCCGTTCAATGCAGTAGTCCCTTTTCTAACTGCGAATTGATAGTATGGATAATTTTCATTCTGAATGCGGTACATTAATGAAGCCCATCTTGTGTTATCAACTGCTGATAAAAAGGTCATATCCGCTTCAAAAACATAATCCCCGGCGTCTGTGCCTAGAGGTATAATCACTCGTGCTGGAGCTGAAGAAGAAGGAGAAGTTAACAATAGCTTGCCGTCCTTTGTTACAGCATTCCCTTGAACTAATTTCCAGCCAGCAGGAAGCTTTTCATCGGTAATTGCGTCAAAATTTTCATTCACTAGCACATTGCCCGTTTCATTTGCAAAAACGGTTGTTAGACCAAAAGTGGAAGGAATTACACTAAATGCAATAGAAGATGCAACCAATACCTTTACTACAGACTTGTTTCCTTTTCCTATCATTTTTGTTCCTCCTAATGAATTATATAAGTTCCTTATCAATGAATATATTAACAAAATAGTAATATTTTTAATGTTAAGTTTAGGAGTAGGAATAAAGGGTGGTAAATTGGTATAGAGCACCCGACAAAAAAGAAAGAAAAATGACAAAAAAGTAGAAAATATTTAATTTTAGGAAGATAATACCAATACTTTCCGACTGCTAAATATGTAAATTCAACAATTTGTTTACAGTGAATTAATATTTCTTGAAAAAAAATTACACGCACAAAAATTATAGAATGAATAAGAAAATGACGTGAACCATTTTACACGTCATTTTCCGTACATCTTATTAAACGAAAACGTCAAATAGCCCCAAAATATACTACATAAGTGGTGTATTTGACGCTTACCCTTATTCATTTCCGTACAGTTTTTGAAGCTTACTACCTTTTCCTTTGCATCAACTGTATCAATGACTGTTGTTGAGAAACCGAATATAAGTCCAGCGCTTAATACGATTGCAGATATTTTTTTATGGATAACTCTCCTTAAATATGTATAATTTGGTACATTATGGTTAATTTATCACAGGACCATTGATTGTTAAAGATTAGCCATAAAAAAATCCCATACCGAAGTATAGGATTTTCATATCAATCTTCAAACAGTTCGTCCATTAGATCTTCAATTTCCTGCTTCAACTTTGCTGTTTCCTTTGTATCAATAGTGATTTTATCACCATTGAATACAAGAACATCGCCAACAGCAGCTTCTTTTGGCAATTTAGCTTTTGGGATATCTTTCATCGTATCTTCAAACTCAATAACTGCAAGATCTCCCTCAAAACGATCAATAATTCCCTTTTTCATCATTATCTCACCGTCTTTACCGTTATTTTCTTACCTGTAGAAGTAAAGATAATGTTACCTTGCTTATCTGTACGATAAACTTTAGATTTAGCGGCTTTTAAGCGATTTAGCGTTTGAGATGTTGGATGGCCATATCTGTTTGATTTGCCCACACTAATCGCAGCATACGTAGGCTTAGCCTTGTTCAACAGTGATGTTGTTGTAGAATCTTTCGAGCCATGATGACCTACTTTAAGAACATCTACTTTAGGGATTAATTTTTTTGCTAACATATCAGCTTCAGCTTCTTTTTCAGCATCACCAGTGAATAAGAATTTCTTGCTGCCGTGTGTTAAAAGAAGAACAGCACTCCAGTTATTTAAGTCACTTTTACTATAAGTTTTAACTGGTGCAATGAACTTAAGTGAAATATCTTTTGCTTTTGTACTGATTTCAACACCTTTTGTAGCTGTAGTAATTTTTAATCCCTTTTTCTTTACAGCTGTTAAGAAATCTTTATAAGCAACTGTTGTATGAGATACTTTTGGTGCGTATACTTTGTTTACTTTGAAAGCATAGATAACCTCATCTAACCCACCAATATGATCGGCATCTGGATGTGTAGAAACTACTGCATTAAGAGTTTTTACTTTCTGTTTCTTTAAATAAGCAACAACTTCATCGCCTGTCCCTTTGTTACCAGCATCGATTAGAATGTTCTCGTTCCCAGTCTGAATTAAAATAGAATCACCTTGTCCAACATCAATAATATGTACTTTGACAGTACTTGCAGCTTCTGAAGGTGTAACTCCAGTGAACAAAGCAAGAATTAATGAAAGGACAATTAGAATTTTTAGTTGTTTCATTATACGAACCTCCTAGTAATTTAGCATTCTATTTTTTACATAGAATGTTCCCCCTTAATTATTATATCCGAATGTATGTTTTGTTAATATATGAAAAGCTATCCATTTTTAAAGAAAAGAAGAAAAGTTTATTTATTCTTTTCTTCTTTAGTTGTTTTCTTCGGAAAAGTGCACAATGGAGTTGATAGGAGAGGCTTCCAATATGTACGGAATGTTATGAAGGCGAATACAGTAAGTAAGGGCAAGGAGTTTAGTCATCAAGAAATAACAGCAGCGTACCTTGCTCTATTTTATAAAATGCTATCTTCAATAAGTCATTTTTTTGTTTATGAAAACATTGTTATTGATACTAAAAAAATGGTGAGGTATTTGAGAGGGTGTCGTGGGGTGAGCCCGCATGGGAGTAAGCCGGGAGGGATTAAGTGGAGATTATGCAAGTGTAGTTGGAGGGTACGCTCTCGGGGGCTATCCTGGGAGTGTCCTGCTGATGTCCTTCGCCATGTCCTTTGTCCCTTCCTTGTCTCATGGTGTGAGTGGGTGGTTGTTGGTTGGGTGGTTAGTGGTGAGACTTAGCTTATGAAATGATTGATTAATGACCTATGCTAGGACATGGTTATGTGTCTTCGTGTCCCTGGGGATGTCCTTCGCTCACAGAGAGGAATTTACTCCCCTCCCCTACAGCTCCGAGTCCAATAGCAGAGCTTGCTGCTTCGTTCCATGAGTGTCGTGAGGATAGGCATGAAGAAAGTTGTACAAGAAAGGTTTAAAAACGTTAAAGGCATTAGGATAGTTGTGAATAAATAATTATGAAACAAAGTGAGTTAGAACTTGTAGAGGAGATGAGAAGATGACAATTAGTTCAGAGAGGAAGACCTCAAGATTGATGAGATTGCGTAGAATCTGCGGTTATGGTGCCGCAATAGCAGTAACACCTTACCTGCTGATCAAAATCGTATGGACTGTTGGTCTCTTCCTTCCAACCGAGCAAATGGGTGACGCTAGCTGGCGCATTATAAACGCAGTAACCGCCGTTCTCGCTGCGATTGGTATCCTTCTTGCAATGGCGTTTTGCAGGTCGTGGGGAGAGCGGCTACCTGCGTGGCTGGTTGCTCTACCTATTTGGGTTGGTACCGGTTTGCTCGTTCCTATGCTGTTAATTGCACCGGTTCTGGGCCCTGCAGCTATGATCCGGGATCAAGAAGCAGGTGCCGCCGACTTCTGGGTATACGAGCAGATCTTCGTCATGATTTCACTTTTTGGGATTGGCATCTTCCTGCCGCTTGCATTGGCGGGGTATGCAATGACACGTTGGCCAGAGGCTCTGAGTGGCACAACCGACTACAAGGAGTTGTCGGGCCATACTCTACAACTGCAGATCATCTTGGCTAGGATTGTCGCTGCCGGCTGCATTCTGCTCGGTGTCATCAAGGTGTTTTGGGCGGTTGGCGGCTCTTTCGGCATCGACCCGGCAACCATGGGTGAACGCGATGTGTGGTGGCACCTGCTGTCATTGAGTACAGGCGTGTGGTCCTTTGCTGGTGCGTGGGGCATACTGGTGGTAGTATCCCGCCGTGGGTCGAAGTGGTTTCTACCCCCTATGGCAGCGGCATGGATTTCATCGGGAGCGTTGTTCTCCAACAACCTCTATTCTGCCTTATCTTCAGTTCGACTCGATGCGCCACCCTCCCCAGAGTACCCATTGGCATGGTTGTTGACCACACAGGCGGGCATCGTCTTAGGTGTAATAATGGGGATGATTATCCTGCTGGTGCTGCACGAACGCCGTCGAGCCCTTCGAGATGAGTCTAACTGAAGTTGATTACACAGAACCACGGACTATTGGAGTTGTGCAAGAGCTCATTTCGCGTGAAGAAGAGGTAATGTACTTTACAATTGAAGATTTTCGAGAGCTAAAATAATTAGTGGTTTATTCAACAAAAGAGCGTTATAACGGAATGAAAATGTTTAGAGTCGATTCTTAAACTAGGGAATCGACTTTTTTATGTCTTAAAAAACTATAACAGCATTATGCGGTGTCATAACTTTAAGGAAGTGATACGGTTTTGATCGTGTAGTAATACCGGCCAATTAAAAGATGTCACAATATAGTGTCAAAAGCAGAGGTCCTCCTTTTTCAGCTCATAGAAGGAATTTACACAGCAGCCCCATTTTCATTATCACTGTTAAGAAGATTAAGCGTTTTTAACAGTCACATTATTGTCAAAAGGGTAAAGCCTGCTTATGTCGAAGCTCTTTATAAAAGAGGAGGGATTCGTATGGAACGTAAATCAAAACTATTGGCACTATTAGATGATGAATGTTTTGGAGTGGGTTTGATTGACGTTAAGTGGGGAATCCTGATGGACGAATTTGATGATGCAGCTATTTTTTTGGTTTTGATTTTTCGTGATCGAGTAGAGGCATATTTCAGTCTTTACGATGAAGAAGCTCCGTACCGTAATTATTTAGGGAAAGGTGTAGCCGAAGATATAGAACCAGCGAAAGAGTATGCACTTGCTGATTTGGATAGACAAGTGTATTTGAACATTCATTAATATTTCGTTGTTTTCTTTTTTTCTTGTTTAGAGGGTTTCTTCGCAGAAGCATCTCCGCTCACTCGAAGAAGTCTTTTACGCATCCGGCGCGGTCTCCAGAGCCCCGCACTCTAGTCGGGGAAGCATTCTTGCAAGCTTATTCAACGAAGAGATTCAATCCTAACGAAGTTTCTACACACTGGAGTCTCTCTTTGGTACAGGTCACCAGTGAAGATAGAAAGCATTTTAAGATTGCTTAAGAAAGATATGGTTTATCCGTTCGTAAAAGTTGTAGTTACTAAAACAAAAAAAGCTGTATCCCTGTAAATATTGTTTTACGGGTATACAGCTTTTCCTTGTTTAATTATCTGTTTTATCTAAGTATTCATTCCGTGCCTTCTCAACTATATCTATCATAGTCGTATCATGTACAACAGCATCTGTACGTAATCTTTTTATGAAGTTCAGCATTCAATTCAAATGTAGCCTTTTTAGTATTCTTTTGTTTGCTCTTTTCCGACCTGTATTTCTGTATCTGGAAGGATCTCTAGATTATTATAAAAGCCGTAAATGGATAGTCTGTTAATTGCTGCTATACCAGGCATTGTCGTTTCAAATACTAAGCCTTCATATTCTTCATGTATCAATTCTAAAAGCTCTTTAAATATAAATATTTTCAATGACCGGTATATACATAAATACAGGAATACAGGGATGTGTATTTGGATTACTTACTCTTTATTTATAGGGTTTTGATGAAATAAGTAGAATGATTTAGATGTTAAAAATCCAAGAAGTGATTGAGATGAAAGTAAAAATCATCAGAGGACCATATACTGATAAAAATATTCAAACTTGTTATGAGTATCTAGCGAGTATAGCTAGGAGGAAACTTTCCAAGGGGGATTAGGAGTTACGTTCTTTCATACTCCGTGACATAAATAAGAATTAAGAGGACCAGTATATTTTTACTGGCTCTTTTTTCTTCTAAAAACATAAATATGGAAACTGCATATACAGATTTACATAAATACAGTTATACAGGAATGTGTATTTGAGGTTATCGAAGTCTTTTTTTACTTGCCCCCGCACTCTAATCGAAGAAGTATTCTTGCAAACAAACTTAACTTCTATCTGAAACACCGTCTAATGAATTTATCGACAAATCAATCCTAGCTAGAGGCAATGCAGAAGGATAATGTTGAAAAATATATTGTTTCAATCTTTGCTTAGATACTAAAAGTATATAATACATGAAAAAGAACGGAAATCTCGGTCAAAATGAGATCCGTTTCTTTGTTTTTTGGCTAAAAAACAAAAACTGACACTCACAAGTTCGCTTTTAGCGAACTTGTGGGTCAGCTCCATTCTAAAATCGATGTTATTTAATAAGGGCAACAACGCGAACGGGTGAGGCGGTTGCATTTTTAAGGTTGAGTGGGAGTGCCATGAAAGTGAAATGCTCGTTTAAAGGAAGCTGATGTAAATTGACTAAGTTCTCTACAATATAGATGGGAACGCTTAACAGTTTTAAATGTACCTCCTGAAAAGTTTTGTCTGCCATTAATTCCTGACGGCGTGTTGTAAACTCTTCTAATAGCGACACTTTGACCTGAGCGTCTAAGAAATATTTAGTCAGTGCAGCCCCCATAAAACCACCGCCAATAAATAATGCATACATGTTTCATAAGGAAACACTGCCTTAATCGTTAAAAATGGCTTGAATACCTACTGCATAAATGCAGATCGTTTTAGTATCTTGTAATACAGTATCAGTTGCCCCTAATTGAATTGCATTCGTTTTATGAATATCAATGCCTTTTGGGTATTGATCGCAAAGGTTAATAGCGTATAAAAGTAATTCCTTTAAGTAGCGTGAAACTACCCCATCACGAAGGGAAGTAGTACGTAAATTGCTATACTTTAATAATGTGTCGGGTGCGTAATCTACTAAATACTGAATCCATTTTGGTAGTTGCTCAAATTCTGATTGATAATAGCTCACACATTCTTCTTGAGTTGAAAAAGCAGATACTCTCTGTGTTTCTATCGTGGATTCAACCATTCCCGTTAATTCAATCGCCTTTGAAATAGCATCAATACTTGATAACCAGGCCGGGATACCACGAGAAATAATTGTGGTAGAAATTAGTTCAGCAATTTCATGTACCGTATTGCCAGCATCAATGGCCACTTCTGTAAAATGGAGCATAGCTTGTTCTTCACGTCGAGCAGCAAATAAACCAACTAATATTAAGGATTTTTCTTTTTTAGATAGAGAAGAATCTGCAAGTAAAGTGTGCATAACCGAACCTCCTTTTATATAAAAGAGCCATTGTTATAAAAACAAAGATTTTTTTTTATTAGAATAGGTAAGACCAAGCAAGTGTAGCAACAATATAGACAATTCCTACATAAAACATAATCATTACTAAGAAGCCCATGATGTCTTTTAATTTTAAACGGGATAGTGCTAGAGCTGGTAAAATCCAAAATGGTTGTACTAAGTCATTCCAAGCATTACCGAGCATGACTGACATCGAAGTCTCTCCAAGTGAAGCTCCCAGTTCTTTTGCTGCATCAATCATGAAAGGACCTTGTACAGCCCAGTGACCGCCTGCAGATGGAGCGAAGAAGTTAATGAAGAACGAACTAATCAAGCCCCAGAACGGTAATGTATGTTGAGTAGAGATGTCTACGAATACTTTTGCAATTGTATCAACTAAGCCTGATGCTGCCATGATTGCCATAATACCAGCATAGAATGGGAATTGAAGAATGATACCGGATACCGTTTTGATACCATCTGATAAATGCTCTACATATTTTGCAGGAGTACCAAGCAAAATAATCCCTAGGAATAAGATGATAAAGTTAAGGATATTTAAATCTAATGATTTTCCATTAGAAAAATAACTAATAACGTAAATAACTCCTAAAATACCAATCGTATAGGAAAGTATACGGCTATTATTTAATTTGTTAGCGAATGTATTCTCTTCAAGTGTTTTTGCTTTTACTTGTTCAGAATTTGTATATAAAGCAGGATCAATTTCGATTACATTTTTTGCGTCTTTTGGATGAAGCATAGCGTTAAACAACGGTAATGTGATCAATAAAAAAATAGCAGTAAGAATCATTGGTAAACTAAAAATAGTTTCTGATAAAGCGATAAGACCCATCTTTTCTTCTAAGAAATGGCCAGGTGTTGAAATTAAGATTGGAATGGAAGCGGAAAGCCCTAATCCATAAAATGTGAAACCAGAATAAGCAGCAGCAATAATTAATGGATAGTGAACACCTTTTACTTTAACCGCTAATTTTTTTGCGATAATCCCGCCGATTACTAGTCCGAAGCCCCAGTTTAAGTAACTACCAATCCCTCCAACTAGTGTAGCCACAATAATAGCCATCTTAGGTGTATGCACCATACTTGCAATTCTATTTAAGAAGCGATCCGTAATAGGTGCTGTTGCTAATACATAACCCATGGCTAAAATAACAGCCATTTGCGTAGTGAAGGCTAAAAGGTTCCAAAAGCCACCACCCCATTCAGTTGTCAAATCGAAGAAAGAAATATCTTCAATTAAAAGTGCTAAAATAAATGTTAAAATTGTTAAACCAATCGCAAATACGAATGGGTCTGGCAAATATTTTTTCATTATTGAAGTGAAGAAATTCGTTAATCTTTCCATATATAATGTCCCCCCTAAAATCGTTTAAAATTGTTTGATATACGAACGAGTACTCCCATTTAAATCTTTCGTGCAGTTTAAGCAATTATTATCTTAACTTGCATAACAATGCCTAATTTTCAGAATAACTATGCTAAAATAAATCTAAATTTTCATTAACGGAGGTTCTTTTATGCAAAAATTAAATACTATATTAGTGACTGCGTATGCTAAAGCTCCACATGGTACATCCATGTATGAGGTCTATAAACATGCAGGCATTGTGCTTGAAATTGACCGACAAACACATAAAATAATAGATGCTGAATTCACATTTGTAACGGAATTAGCACAAGATTTCTTTAAACGCATGTTAATTAATTTTGACTTTACATCTGATATCAATATTTTAATTGGGCGTATTGAAGAGC
Organism: Peribacillus sp. Hz7; assembly: GCF_042136355.1. Taxonomy (NCBI): domain Bacteria; kingdom Bacillati; phylum Bacillota; class Bacilli; order Caryophanales; family Bacillaceae; genus Peribacillus; species Peribacillus sp. Hz7. The sequence goes on along the minus strand of NZ_JBHHJV010000023.1, from coordinate 15,140 downwards.
ATTATTTGGCTCCTTCAAGTGGCTCCGTTATTGTCGCTTTAAAATCTGCTCAGAAGAGATATTTAGAAAAAATTTCCAAATAATTTTGTGAAAAGATGTTATTTAAATTAGGGGCTCACCCAAACATATACTTGACGAAATTAACACATGTATTGTCTTTAGCAAATTCCTTTGTTTATAACAAATTGGACTGCATACGCAAAGTTGTTTTTTATGTCAAGAACAGAATTTGGTGTTGAGCCTTAAATTAAAGCGGTTACATTTCTCGTTGAAAGAAAATTCTCTAAAGAGAGCTTTCTTTTTATTTATTTTACTTGGCAATTTTCTACGATTGTTGTAATACCAAGTCCACCAGCGATACAAAGTGTAACTAACCCATAACGCTTACCAGTGCGATCTAATTCATGAATAAGCTTCGTCATTAAAATAGCACCAGTTGCACCAATGGGATGTCCCATTGCTATAGCCCCACCGTTAGGATTTACTTTGCTTTGATCTAAGCCCAGTTCTCCGATCACTGCCAATGATTGGGCAGCGAAGGCTTCATTTAGTTCGATCACATCGATATCCTCAATCGAAAGCCCTGCTTGTTTTAATGCTTTTCGCGTTGCAGGAACAGGTCCAATGCCCATTATAGAAGGGTCTACACCAGCAGCAGCTTGAGCAATGATTTTTACCTTTGGCTGAAGTCCTAGTGATTCGGCTTTTTCTTTAGACATTACTAGGAGAGCAGCAGCCCCATCATTACGACCACTTGAGTTAGCTGCAGTAACGGATCCGCCTTCACGAAAAACAGGTTTTAAAGTAGCCATTTTTTCAAGTGGCGTCAACCGTGGATGCTCATCCACTTTAAAGATTTCGGTCGATTTACGTGTTTTAATTTCATAAGGGACAATTTGTCCTTCAAAATAGCCATTCTTAATAGCTATGTCTGTGCGGACTTGGCTTTGATAAGCAAAGACATCCTGTGCTTCCCGAGAAATTGAGTATTTTTCAGCTAAGTTTTCAGCGGTCTCTCCCATTGTTTTTAGCCCATAGGATTCCGGTTGAGAGCCAGGTTGACTTTCCGTATTTGGATCTAATAAAAGGCCATTTCCTACAGTTAGTCCGTATCGAGCATTACGAATATAGTAGGGTGCTGTACTCATCGACTCTATACCACCTGCAATAATAACATCACTTAACCCAAGAGCAATTTGTTGTGCAGCATTATTAATAGATTGTAAGCCAGAACCACATTGACGATGTACAGTGTAGCCTGGCACTTCAAGCGGGATATCAGCACGTAATGACGCAAGGCGAGCAACATTGGATTGGTCAGCACTTTGTTTCGCTTGACCTAAAATCACTTCATCCACTGCATTAGGGTCAATTCTTGTGCGGGTCAATAATTCTTTAATAACAGCGGCACCTAAGTAATCAGCGGTCTGACTCATTAGTGAACCGCCGAGCCTTCCAATTGCCGTACGAACACCGTCTACAATCACTACTTCTTTCATGTTGCCTCCTCCTTATTTCAACGAGTTGATGAAACTAGCTTCTGTATTTGCTTCAACTGATTTCAAATCTGCTCCTGGCATTAATTCAACTAAATGTAATTGACCGTCGATGTATTTAAAAACAGCTAAATCTGTAATAATCATGTCTACACTACGAGTAGAGGTAATAGGGTAATTACATTCCTTTAAGATCTTACTTTTTCCATCTTTTGATGTATGAGTCATGGTTACAATAACCTTACTAGCGCCAACTAGTAAATCCATTGCGCCGCCGACACCAATGATGTTTTTCCCTGGTACAGCCCAGTTGGCAATTCGTGCGTGTTCATCTACTTGAAGAACTCCTAGTATGGCTACGTCCACATGGCCACCGCGAATCATAGCGAAAGAAGCTGCACTATCGAAGTAAGAGGAACCAATAGCTTCTCCAACTGCGAATTTTCCTGCATTGACGATATTAGGATCAATATCTTCTTCACTTACGTCCTTGACACCAAGCATGCCATTTTCAGTGTGGAAGAAAACATGGTTATTTTCTACATAGTTGGCCACAAGTGTCGGAATCCCAATACCTAAGTTAATAATTTGCCCATGCTCTAATTCTTTTGCGGCACGTTGAGCAATTGCTTCTTGAATTGGATTAGCCATGTTCGATGACACCTTCCTTTGTCAAAATCTTTTTCGCTAAGATGACGCGATCAACGAATAGGTGAGGCGTAACGATTTCATCACTTTTTAGTTCGCCAGCTTCTACAATTTCATCCACTTCGACAATAACGGTTTTAGCAGCCGTTGCCATAAGGGGATTAAAGTTGCGCGCTGTTTTGTAATACACAAGATTGCCTAATGTATCTGCTTGGTGAGCACGAATAATTGCTACATCTGCTTTTAACGCCTCTTCTAGCACATACTCCTCGCCATTAAACATTTTTGTTTCTTTGCCATTTGATAAATCTGTGCCAAAAGATGTTTTCGTATAATAGCCAGCAATCCCAGCGCCACCTGCCCGAATAGATTCGGATAATGTACCTTGTGGCAGTAAATCAATCTCAATTTCACCACGTTGGAAGGCATCACCTACGTCACGATTTCCTGTGAAATAAGAGCCTATCGCTTTTTTTACTTTCTTTTGTTCTAGTAATTTCCCTAAGCCCTGACCTTGCTCACCGAGGTTATTACTAATAATAGTTAAGTCCTTTACATCAAGTTCTACTAAAGTATCAATTAGTGTCAGAGGGCCACCTACAAGCCCAAAGCCGCCAACCATTATCGTTTGACCAGTTTGGACACAATCCAGTGCCTCTTCAGCTGAGTTATAAATTTTCATTCTTTTTCACTCCATTATTTTTGAATAAGTGCGTCACTAATTTCGAACCAGGAAGGGATACCAGCTGTTAAAAGACAAATGTATCCTAGTTCAGCTAAGCGAGGTTCATCTACACCTTTTTCACGTGCTTTTTTTGCCCAGTAATCTACTTCTGCATTTTTTAGAACAGTAGTGTAAATGCCTATCGTTAAAATGTATTTCATTTGTTCATCTACTACATTCGATTCGAGTAATTTGGCAGATAAAGCGTTTTCATCATCCGCCACAAAAAGGGAGATGAGCTTTTCGTAGTATTCTTTACTTTCATCAGTAGAAGCAAAATGTGCGTAATAACGTACAATATCTGCTGCTGTTGCATCATGTGAAATATTTTCAGCCTCGGTGCCAGTTAGCTCAAGTGCATATTCAAAAGATTGAAGCCCAATTTGTAATGCTTTTTCTCCACCGTAATTGTATGCAACCAGTAAGTACTCAGCCAATTCTGCAAGAGTAGCACCGCCATCGATTGCGCCTTTTGTATGGTAAACCATGCTTCGAGCATAATGTCGAGCAGAATTTATGCCTACTAGTAAAATGTCTTTTTCTTTCACAGAAAGTACGCCATCAGCCATTGCTGCACCACGTAATGCCGTGTAATGATCTAACATTTCCGGATTGTAATCATGCATTTTTTGTACCCAGCCTGGCACAACATCATAAACTTTTTTAAAGTACTCTAATCCCGTTTCCATCTATTTTTCACTCCTTTAAAAAATAAAAAAGGCCACACTACTCCCATGAACACGTACGTAACGTAAGTGTCATTTGAGAATAATGAGGCCAACAGTCAAGTGGGTAAACAAAGAAAGGATATTTCCTTGTAGCCACCTGATAGGCTGTAAATTAAGATTAATTAATTATTCACATAAATTTCGTCAAATTTCAATCTTTTTTTATAATTTTTTCACAAAATCTTTTATTGTTGGGTTAACATCGCTACGTTCTTCAAAAACAAGTGTGTAGTGATTGCTGTCAGAAGTAATTTTATGAATATTTTTTGCGTATTGTTGTGTCTCAATATAGGATTCAGCTAAAAATAACGCGGGCATAGCGCCAATACCACCTGTAGAATGTACCAGTAAAACTGGGCATTCTACATTAGCAAAGACTTCAGCTGGTTTGTAATCGTAGAAGCTTTGAAAGTCTTGTCGAATTTTTGCTTCATCCGATTTATTCTCCCAATGCCCATCTATTTCATCTATTTCATAGCGACCAACACTTTCCATATGCTCATTCCAAACTACTCCAAGATTGCTATAGATTTTTTGGATTTCCTCCAAATAAGCCTCTGCCGATTTATAATGTTTACTAATGCGACCTAGAGAAGGCTCAACAATTTGTCTTTGATGATCTGTACATGTGGCAGCACCATCCAGTAAAATGACACCTTTCACATCATCGCGTTTACTAGCGACATTTGCCATAATGAACCCACCCATTGAATAGCCTATTAAAATTGGATTCTTTATGTTTAATGCATCGATTAACGCAATAATATCTTTAGTATGTTGCTCGATACCTGTATTTTCCGTCGCAGCGGAACTATTGCCACGGCCTCGTAAGTCGATAGAAATAAATCGGTAATCTCCTTTAAGTAATTCAGCGTAGTAATGTAGCTGTTTACTATTTCCTGTTAAGCCATGAACACCTATGATTACACCTTTTGATCCTTCATATTCAGCATAAGCAAGCGTGCCGCCGTTGACTTCGATTGAACGATATTCCATATGTATCCTCCTTATGTTAAAAGTCTAAAATAATTTGTACACCTACTTTTTGGAAATGTCAAAATATTTTTAAAGATAAAACGAAATACATGCTAATTAAATGTCAAAAAAATATTAAAACTCACATTTCGCCCCCTTGAATAAAACAGGCAAGGAATTTTGGTGATTTCTGTCGGTTATTCCTTAAATATACATATTACCGCATACCTGTATATACATAAATACAGGTATATGTATTTGAATTACTTACTTTGTATTTATAGGATTTCGGTGAAATAGGTAGAATAATTTAGACAATAAAAATCTAAAGGAATGATCGAGATGAAAGTAAAAATCATCAGAGGACCATATACCGATAAAAATATTCAAACTTGTTATGAGTATCTAGCGAGTATAGCTAGGAGGGAACTTTCCAAGGAGGATTCGGAGTTACGTTCTTTCATACTCCGTGACATAAATAAGAATTAAGAGGATCAGTATATTTTTTACTGGCTCTTTTTTCTTCTAAAAACATAAATAAAAAAACTGTATATACAGATTCACATAAATACAGTTATACAGGAATATGTATTTGAGTTTATCGAATTCTTTTTTCACCCATTCCCAGAGTCGCCGCCCGCGTCTCTTCCGACATCGACCTCCTGCTATCGCATCCGGTGCGGTCTCCAGAGCCCCGAGCTCTAGTCGAGGAAGCAATCTTGCAAGCATACTCATCGTGCAGCCATGCTGACGCCCATTCAAGAAGCATCTCCCACATACCTGCATAGGAGCAACAGCAAGGAAGAAAACAACCTTTCTTCTAACGAAGAAAAATTGTTTTCTTTTTTTATTGTTTCGAAGGTTTCTTCGTCGAAGCATTCTCCGCTGGCTCGAAGAAGTTGCTCACTCAAGAAGTCCCACGCATACCACATGGAAGCAAGTTCAAAAGCAGCCCGCGCCAATCTCCTCCACATAAGAAATGGTCAACCAGAAATATTTTCTGGCTGACCTTATAATGCGAACGAAGCAGGTTAGTAAAAAAAGCAATAGAGAATTTAATAACAACCAAATTAATATCTGTATTGATATTGCTTTAATTCAACGTAATATCAATACAGATTGATTTGCTGAGATATAGAAAAAACAATAATACATTAGGTGAATAGATCAACTTTTTCTAAGTCTACTATTCGGGGTTTGGTTCAATCAAGTTGATTCTCTTTTTTAGATTTTCCTGCTTACTCAATAATCACTTAAAGAAATAGTCTTGACAAAATTACTTTATTTAAAATGTAGTTTATTTAATCGGTGTGTGCGACAGCCGAGACTTCAATCAGTTGCTCTGGGAACGCCAAGTAGGTCACGCCGATGAGGCTGCCCGCAGGCCGGTGTTTTTCTAGGTATTCCTTGAACAGACCGATGACTGACTCGGAATGCTCTTGCGGATTTGTTAGATAGATATCCACGTAAGCGAGGTTGGACTTTGTGGCACCAAATCCCTCCAGTACACGATCGAGGTTTTCAAGCGTTTGTCGTGTCTGAGATTCGATATCGCCCTCGCCAACGAAAATACCTTCCTTATCGTGGGAAAATTGCCCTGAAATGTAGATAGTGCCGTTGACGCTGTAACCTTGAGTAATACCGTGATCCCAAAGGTCGTGATTGTAGGTTTTAACATTAGTCATTTTTTTCTCTCCTTCAATTCAAAGTAAAGTAAGTATAAAATGAAAACAAGGAAAAAAATAGAACGCACTTTTTTGATAGTTACTACCAGAAAGGATAGTGTCAATATGAGTATGAATGATTATGAGGAAAATGGTAATATCCAAGAGACACCTTTTGGTTATACATTGTCAGTGATTGGTGGTAAATGGAAAATGCTTATTCTTTACCTCCTAGCAGAAAATCAACCCGTTCGCTTCAATGATATGAAAAGAAAAATAGGAGTTATTACCTTTAAAACATTGAGTTCACAACTTAAAGAATTGGAAGCAGATGGGATGGTTAGACGGAAAGAGTATCCTCAAATCCCCCCTAAAGTTGAGTACAGTCTCACACATAAAGCAGAAACTCTATTACCTGTTTTGGAACAGTTATGTGAGTGGGGAGAAAAAAATCGCAATAATTAACTTCCTTCTGTATAGCTGATGAAATGAATAGCATCGTTCCAAAAACAAGGAGGTTTGTTTATGCGAAAACCTAATAAGAATGATGAAAAGGACCCTAATTTGAAATCGTTATAGCTTATTCAAGTAAAGGGAGCGATTGTGGAATACAACTTAGATTTTTAAACGACTTTATTATTATATTTTTGAGTGTAGTGAAGTGTCTTACATCAAAAATTAAACAACTATACTTTTAACCCCGTCCTAAATTTATAACGGGGTTATGCTTGTTTGAGCTTTTAAAATTAAATAACTTTATTTTCATTTTGCACATTCTCCGCTCACTCGAAGAAGATCCCGTGCATACCTGCATGGAAGCAAGTTCAAAGGCAGCCCGCGCCAATCTCTTCCACCGCCACCCTCAGCTAAAGCTTCAGGTTGGGTCTCCAGAGCTTGCCGCTCCTCTTACTCGAAGAAGCCAATCTTGGAAGCTTATTCATCCTGCAGCCATGCTGCCGCCTATTCAAGAAGCATCTCCCGCATACCTGCATGGAAGCAACAGCAAGGAAGAAAACAACCTTTCTTCTAACAAAGAAAAGTTGTTTTCTTCTTTTCTTGTTTAGAAGGTTTCTTCGCAGGAGCATTCTCCGCTCACTCGAAGAAGCTCCCACGCAGAAGCCGCCCGAGTCTCCTCCGACACCAGCCTCCTGCTATCGCATCCGGCACGGTCTCCAGAGCCCCGCGCTCTAGTCGAGGAAGCCATCTTGCAAGCATACTCATCCTGCAGCCATGCTGCCGCCCATTCAAGAAGCCCTTCCCGCATACCTGCATGGAAGCAACAGCAAGGAAGAAAACAACCTTTCCTCTAACGAAGAAAAATTGTTTTCTTCTTTTCCTGTTTCGAAGGTTTCTTCGTAGAAGCATTCTCCGTTCACTCAAAGAAGTCTCTTAAGCAGTAAGCCCGCGCCAATCTCTTCCACCGCCACCTTCAGCTAAAGCTTCAGGTTGGGGCTCCAGAGCTTGTCGCTCGGTTTACTCGAAGAAGTTCTTCATGCGGAAGCCGCACGTGTCTCCTCCGACATTAGCCCCCTGCTATCGCATCCGGCACAGTCTCCAGAGCCTCGTGCTCTAGTCGAAGAAGCAATTCTTTCAAGCTTATTCATCATGCAGCCATGCTGAAGATCACTCAGAGAAGTCCCGCTCCGCATCGCTACGCAGATGCAAAAGAAAGGAAGAAAACAACCTTTCTTCTAACAAAGAAAAGTTGTTTTCTTCTTTTCTTGTTTTGAGGGGTTCCTCGGGAAAGCTACATAGATCTCTTTCGTCCCCCGATCCATCAATGCCTTCGATTGACAAGAAACTTTTTCTTTATTGCATATATTTAACGTATTATGCGATAATCTATTTTTCTATGAGCATTATCTATGTTACTTGTATTTAATTGCAATTTTATATAATGAACGAATACTAGAGAGAGCAGGTACATTATGATTTATATCTTTTGGTTAATCTACTTAGGAATTCTAGCTACAGCTGCAATTGGATTTCTCATAAAGGGTGGTTATAAAACGACTGTTACTAAATTGGATTTTGTGTTTTCCATAATTACCTGGATAGGTTTATTTGGCTATGTTACAAATAACCAGATTCTTACCCCGCTTGTATGGAAATTTGTATTTGTAGGTGGTTTATTATGGGATGTTATTTTTAGTTTCAAAAAATTCAATGAAGAGGTAACCGATGAGGAGATACCAAAATTCATTAAACCAATAATTATTGTAATCACATTGATTATCTGTGTTGGTCCTTTATACTATGGATTATTTAATTATGCTTTTAAATAATGAAGAGTATTGAATTTTGATATTAATAAACGAAGAAAAGATGAAACATTGATTTCTTCTTTTCTTGTTTAGAAGAAATCTTCGCAGAATCCTTCTGTATACTAACAACAAAGTTATTTAACTTACAATAAAATCATTTAAAACAATGTGAGTCATTCTATTCAACAATCGGGCGCAATTCGTGAATTAAAGAAAAGCGCTCGATTGTTGAATAACGAATACCATTAGTTTTATGCGTCTACAAGTTTATGAATACCAATATTCCCAAACACCGCTTCCGAAAAATGATCCCAAATGACACATAGGGAACGTTCAATCCAGCAGTTAAGACTACTACAAAGTGTTAGCTGTTTTTTATTTAATTAGATTCCCTTTGCACCAGAGTTAACACCCACAGCTATCAGACATGTTAACCTCTTGAGAGGAATCTGAAACAGGAAAGTTCATTTCTTTCCACGCTGCAATACCCCCCGTTAGCTCTTTTACCATATATCCACGTTCTAATAAAAACTTTGCTACCTTGGCAGCGGTGTTACACCAGACATCCCAACAGTAAACAATAATTTCCTTGTCTTTTGGTATTTCATTTAAACGAGCTTGCAGTTCTTGTTCGGGTATGACATTAGCATCCTTAATTTTTAAACTTCTTACATGAAGTGGGCCGTTTCTTACATCCAGCAAAAAATATTTATCTGGATCTATTTGTGTCAATCTCAAATAATCCATAGGGCTAATAGTTGCTTCCAAACGGGCATTAAAATAATCAAGTGCATTCATAATTATGTTACCTCCAGTTTTAAAGTGTAGTCCAAATTTTAATGAGAAAATCCTTTAGCAATTGTCTTTCTTGATTATTTAAAGGGGCTAAAACTTCTAATTCAATATCGTTTAAAAATTCCCAACGTGAATCCAATAAATCATTTCCTTTTGGTGTAATCATAAGGCTGTAGGACCTTCTATCATTAGGATTCCTTGTCCTCTCTACAAAGCCTAAAGTTTCTAAATGATCAATGTGACTTACCATTGTTGTCCGATCAATTTGTAGATTTTCAGAAATATCTTTTTGTGATGAGTAAGGGTTTCCGTTAATAAATAAAAGAACTCCATATTGTCTAGCATTAATGTGATATGGGACAAGCCCCTCGGCGAATTTAGTTTCCATTCGCTGAAGAACTTTTCCGAGTAAAAAACCATAAGATTGATTCCATTTTTCCATTTAAATTATTCACCCCTACAGATAATCACTTAAATATATAATCAGTTTAACTGATTAATTTTTAAATTTCAAGTTGTTTGTTTTTATATTTAATTTTCAATGAAATAATGTACCTTTTAACTTTATAAAGCATACAAAATAAACTTAAAAAACGTTCCCAAATCAAAGTTTTGGAGCGCAAAAAAAGAGATAAACGCTGTTACATCAACGTTTATCTCTTTTTTAGTGTAACTTTGTTTACACATTTTTTATACAGATAGCATAAACAGTTGAAGTAGCTGCATTTATCCTTAAAAAGTTTGTTCATAAATTTACATAAAACTTGCATAAAATCTTTCTTATCGTTGAAGTGTTATTCCACAATATGGCCAGATTGTCGAATAAAAGCTAAAGACAATTCCTCCACTAATGCTACCCGTTAATTTAAGTGAAATTAATCACAATACCAACAACGAAAATAAGGTACCCCTCTCGTAGATAGCTTATTTTCGTTTCTTTGTTGAGGTCTTTGTTAGAATAATGCTCTTATTTTTTCTCTTATATTGTTTATAACTTTTTGTCCTGTGTTTACCTCTGTAAGAGTAATATCCCACATCACAGCATTTGTAATTGGATTGGGGTCTTTGTTAATTATTTTTATGGTAAGATCATTTACGCCATCTAAAGGGATTTGAAAATCCTCCTCGCCTGTGAATGATAACCCTAACGAATAAATGACTGTTCCGCCACTGATGAATTCTATGTCACTACCTTCTGTTCTTGCAGCGTTAATTACATCGTCCGGTATGGCGACATAGCCTGTTATGTTTTTATATTTGCCATCTAAGTGATACGTGAATTCATTGTTTTTCGTATTATTTCTACTATACAGATTTATTTGAGGCGTAACCTCTTTTCGGTCTACTGTAAAGCTGGACAAGCTTTCATCCCACTGTACAGACCCATCTTTTAAGATCAGTTCATTCAGAGCTGCGGTTTCCCCTCCCCCTTTTTCTAGATAATTATTGATACCGCCAATAATTATAATAGTACCAAGGGCAAGTACAATAGCCATTAAGAATATTTTGCAAATCCCTTTTGGTTTATCTCGGTCACCGGTGACCATTCGCTGTGCCGCAAATCCTACCGAAGCACCTAATGAATTAATTATGATATCGTCTATATCAAAAGCTCCCAAACCAGAAAACATTTGTAGGGTTTCAAGTATTGTTATAGAAAAAATAAAAAAGGTTATAAAGCGTCTAAAACTACATCGAAACAGAAGTGGAATGATAATCCCAAAAGGTATGAACGCTACAAAATTCCCGAACTGAAAAAACCAATTTTGAAAGTCTCTTCCCATTGGATAATGCAATTGAATCCCTCCAGGTATTGGGTTAAATCGTAAGCTAGAGTCTTGCCCTAGGGAACCTCTATTGAAACCAAGATACAAGAAATAGAGGATCAAAGCTGTATATAATGTTAACAACACAATCGTTATTTTTAGTAACTTTCCTTGATACATAATTACAATCCTTTCTTTTCTGCAGAGTGAGTCTCGTTTACTATTTGATAGCCAACGCCTTTTGCCTCAAGAGAACTCGAAGCTTTAGAGGAACTTGAACATCCCCCTAAAGCCACAATGATTACAAGCAAACTGAAACTCCATAATAACTCTCTCGCACTCGCACATTTTCCAATTATACCGTTAATAAACAGTGTTGATTGTGGAGTTTCAGTTTTTTATCAACTCTATTTTACTAATTCTTGTTAAGCTAACCTGCCCGTTAGCCATTCATGAAGCGCAAAAATCAGCGCTTCACCACAGAGAATGAAAATGGTTCAGAACCGTCGATACTGATTCTACGGCTGGGAGAGGAAGGTCGATGAACTATGGTGCGTTAGAGCCCATCCGTTAGTCTGACTTCAACGACCAAGGTGCACCACTGACTGTCGCTCCCCTACGGGAAGCACACATGGTAGATTAATCCTATTCTGGTTGATGCACCAGCCTCCAATTATATTGAGAGCCGTAGAAAGGATGTTTTCAATGGAAGTAGTCATTGAAAGAGCATGTGGTATGGATATCCATAAGGACAATATTACTGCATGTATTATGACACCAGAAGGAAAGGAGATTCAAACGTTTTCAACAAAAACTATTTTTCTAATACAGTTGGTGGACTGGATTAAACAGCATAACTGTACTCATGTTGCAATGGAGAGTACCAGTGTGTATTGGAAACCTATTGTTAATTTATTAGAGGCTGAAGATATTGAGTTTTTGGTTGTGAATGCCCAACATATGAAAGCAGTGCCAGAACGTAAAACAGATGTGAAAAATGCAGAATGGATTGCCAAACTTCTTCGTCATGGGCTCCTGAAAGCTAGTTACATTCCAGATCGAAATCAACGGGAACTGCGCGAACTAGTTCGGTATCGCAGGAGTATTATTGAAGAACGTGCTAGACAACATAATCGCATTCAAAAAGTGTTAGAGGGCGCAAACATTAAGCTGGGTTCTGTGGTTTCGGATGTCATGGGCGTTTCAGATCGGGATATGCTTAACGCTATTGTCGAAGGCGAAGAAGATCCTGAAAAACTAGCAAACTTCGCTCGACGTACAATGAAAAAGAAGAAAGATGAACTGCAGCTTGCCCTTAAAGGTTATATCCATTCGCATCAACGCCTCATGTTAAAAACCATTTTAAAGCATATTGATTTTTTAACAGAGCAAATCGAGATGCTCGACCAAGAGGTCGAGAAAAGGGTAAGCTCCTATCAAGAAGATGTGGAACGATTAGACTCTATTCCTGGTATAGCTACAAGAATGGCTGAACAAATTTTATCCGAAATTGGGACTGATATTAAAAAACAGTTTCCAAGTGCAGCTCATATGTGTTCTTGGGCAGGCTTGGTTCCTGGACATAATGAAAGTGCTGGAAAAAGAAAATCAGCTAAAACCAAAAAAGGAAACAAATATTTGAGGTCAGCATTAACAGAGGCAGCTCATTCCGTAAGAGGATCAAAAAATTACCTTGGAGCACTGTATCGGCGTACAGCATCACGAAAAGGTAAGAAACGAGCAGGAATTGTCGTCGCTCATGCCATGATGAGAATAGCTTATTATCTCTTAACACGAAAAGAGATGTATGTAGACTTAGGCGAAGACTACTTTGATAAACAGAGACAGCAATCTATTGTACGACATTCACTCCGAAGACTTGAAAGTTTAGGATACACAGTAACGTTACAAGAACCTGAAGCATCTTAATCCAGTCCATATTCCTACAATAGATCAATAAATCAGGCGCTCTCCCCTTTTTTAAAAATGAATAAGCTGCGTCTTATTAAGTATTGCCTTTTTCACTAAATTACAGAAGTTTATTTTCATGGTAGTTAAATAAGAGGTATTTAAAAAAGGGCAACGCCTCAACGTTGCCTTGCTTTACTCCCCTTTTCTTATTTTTAACATCGAGTTAGCATTTGTCTGAAATTCATATGGTACATTCACTTCTTCAACTGTGCAGCCATTGTTATTCAGATAACTTATAAATTTATCTAAATACTCATATCTTTTCCCCTCTAAATCAACTAAAGGAAAAATACGAATTTCCTGTTTCGTAACCCTCAATAACTCATTTATCGTTTCGATGTGAAATTGATAATCTAATCTATCCGCATACATAAATAGAAAATGTGCAGAGAGAAGAATATCAAATTCTTCATTCTCAAACGGTAAAGCAGGTAAGGTAACGGGAATATATCTTTCGCTGGATTCCCTCATATCTTTGGTACAATCTTGTAAGGCACTTAAACGATGACTTCTAAGACCTTCTATATCTTTGAAATAATCCCATTTATAATTATTTTGGGCTTTTTGCATATGTTCCATAGCGTGTTCAATATCCTGGAGCCCTTTATTTTTTAGGTCTTGACCCGAATGGTAATAGGCAATATCGCACGCTGTTACATCTAAACCTGATTTGTTCCCAACAGCAGTAAAGGAACAAGCTCCTGCTGGGCAATCGAGTATTTTCTTTCCTTGCAGTTCTTCCTCGGAAAGTGAGAACATTTTTAAATACTCTTCAAAGGTTCTCCCAATAAAAACAATTCGTTCTAAATCTAACTTTGTACTCTGCTCAACCCTACTCAACTAAGCTCACCTCTTCTAAAAGATTACATTCATATTATCACGACCAATTGGTAACGTTAACCTTTTTTACTTTTCTTGCTCAGCTATCCTGCCCGTTCGTGAATAAGAAAAAGGCTTCATTCCATATTGAAGTAAAACACCCGTTGAATATATTAAAATCTTAGATGTTAAGTCTCTTATGTAATTCCTTTAAGCTATACAAACTAAAATCTCTAACATCCCTATTTTTACTTTGGGATAGTTCATTTAATACTTCCAATAAATAAGCATCTTCTATAATTCCTTTATTCTCACCTTCAGCACAGCATAATAAAAAAAGCAGTAAATTAAAATGCACTTTTGGTTTTTCGTGTTGTCTCATTTTTTCAACCATATATCGAATCAACTCGTTATTCGTCGAGAGAATTTTTGTGAAAAAACGATCAATTTCTCCTGGCTTTCCCTTTTGTATTACTTCGTCAATTTTCACATAGTAATCTTTTATTTCCTGTTCAGAAAGCTCTAAATCATAAGGGTCCAATTCTACATCCTCTATGTAATCAACAAGTCCACTAATAAATTCCTGAAAATCATTTGCTAATTTTATCTCTTGATTTTGTTCCACATCAATGAAAATAACAGAAGGATTTTTCCTCTTTCTATAATCCAAACAGATAAACATCGGTGGGTCTGCTGATATAATCAGTAACTTTTTGCTGCGTATCCCCCATTCTTTTCGTAAATATATATTATCTAATAATCCTGGTTCTTCGCCTATTCCATATAAAAAATCTACATATACAGAATTGTTAGCCCAGCTATTGGGAGTAGCAGTAAGGAAATATTTCTTTTTCAAATAAAATCCATTCCTTTTCGCCATCAAGTTAATATATGACTCAGGCAAATCTACTTTTAATTCTTGTTGAATTTTTTCTAACATTTCTAAATCAACTTGACCTTTGAAATAATCATCAAATTCTTCTTCCCATAATTCTAAATTCATTTTTTACACTCCTATAAAATGGATAAAAAAATAATAATTACCTAAATAATTTTATCAACATTTTCAATGGTGGCTACAATATATTGAAAATTCAACTAAACTGCGCCGTTAGTACAATAAGAAAACGGGATCGCCGCAGCCATCCCTCCTTTAACATAAGCACTCCGTTCGTATTATAAGGTCAGCCAGAGAAATCTGGTTGACTATTTTTTATTCAATTTATAGATTGATAGTAGCCGGGGTAGAACGGACGCACCCGTGGGACTAGATCCCGACAACTAAACTGT
>NZ_JBHHJV010000022.1:0-51793 GCF_042136355.1 Peribacillus sp. Hz7 | reverse complement strand
CTCAGGGAGCAAGCTCCCATTGATTCGCTCGACTTGCATGTATTAGGCACGCCGCCAGCGTTCGTCCTGAGCCAGGATCAAACTCTCCGATAGAATTTGACTTGCTCATGTTGCACTTTTTTTTAATAGTGTGTGCTCACTTAAAAATTAACGTTGGCGCTTTGTTTTGTTCAGTTTTCAAAGAGCAATGTCCGTTACTTCTTAACGAAGCAACTTTTATATAATATCATTTTTACGAATCTTTGTCAACATTTTTTTAAGATTTGTTTTACTTTCTTAATCTGTATGTGACTCGCTCGTAACAACAGATATAAATATACCACCATTGTATCTTCGTTGCAATACTTTTTTTAAAAAATTATACAACTAGTTTTTGTAACTAAAAATATTAAATAAAAAATCGAATACGAAGCAGTCTTTTTAAAAGACTGTTCGTACTCGATTTAGTTTACCTTCTCTCCTATTAACGGTGACGCATTAATGGGAATAATAGAACATCGCGAATTGATGGAGAATTCGTTAATAGCATAACTAAACGATCGATACCAATTCCTAAACCACCAGTAGGTGGCATACCGTATTCTAATGCTTCAATGAAGTCTTCATCCATTTCATGCGCTTCATCGTTCCCTTGTTCACGTTCTACTAATTGTGCTTCGAAACGTTGACGCTGATCAATCGGATCATTTAACTCTGTGAAAGCATTTGCGTGTTCACGAGCTACAATGAACAACTCAAAGCGATCTGTGAAACGTGGATCTTCTGGATTTTTCTTCGCTAATGGTGAAATTTCAACTGGATGACCATAAATAAAAGTTGGTTGAATTAATTTTTCCTCTACCACTTGTTCAAAAAATTCATTTACAATATGGCCAAATTCCATCGTATCTTTTATTTCAATATTATGCTCTTTCGCTAATTGTTGAGCTTCTTCTTTCGTCATGTGCTTCCAGAAGTCTACACCTGTATATTCTTTAACCGCATCAACCATGTGAAGTCGTTTCCACTCAGGTTTTAAATCAATCTCATATTCACCGTATTGAATCGTTGTTGTACCTAGTACCTCTTGTGCTACATGTGCCACTAAGTTCTCTGTTAAACTCATAATGTCCTTATAATCTGCATACGCTTCATATAATTCAATCATTGTAAATTCAGGGTTGTGTCTTGTTGATACCCCTTCGTTACGGAATACACGGCCAATTTCATATACCTTTTCCATTCCGCCGACGATCAAACGCTTCAAATGAAGCTCAATCGCAATACGAAGGTGCAAAGGCATATCTAATGCATTGTGGTGTGTATTGAATGGACGAGCAGCCGCTCCACCAGCAACCGAATGCAACATTGGTGTTTCTACTTCCAAGAATCCTTGTCCATCTAAATAACGACGGATTTCTTGAATGATTTTACTGCGCAAAATAAAAGTATGCTTGCTTTCCTCATTCGTAATTAAGTCGACATAGCGTTTACGATAGCGCTCCTCAACATCCTTTAAACCATGGAATTTATCAGGAAGCGGACGAAGAGCTTTTGTTAAAAATACATACTCTTTTGCCTTGATTGAAAGCTCTCCTACATTTGTTTTAAACACAACACCTGTTACACCAACAAGGTCTCCTAAATCCGTTTGTCCGAAATCTTGATACGGTTCTTCACCGACTGCATCTTTTCTTACGTAGATTTGAATTTGCCCACTAATATCTTGAATATGCGCAAACCCAGCTTTTCCTTTTCCACGTTTCGTCATCACACGTCCTGCAATCGTTACCTGGATTTCTTTTTCTTCCAGCTCTTCCTTAGAAATGTCACCATACGCTTCTTTAATTTCTGCTGCTGTATGTGTACGATCAAAGCGGCTGCCAAATGGATCCTTCCCACCTTCTTGCATCGCTTGCATTTTATCTCGTCTTACTTGCAATTGGTCATTTAATTCTTCATGACTCATCGAATATCATCTCCGTCTGTATTTTTCAGCATTATATAACCGTATGCGATTGATTGTTTAACATCCTTATTTATTCTTACATAAAACAAAGAAATCGAACAAGCCTTTTAACTGAAATATTTACGTTTTCAGGCCATATAAAAACTGCCAGAAAATCCGGCAGTTGAAGTTAAGCGTATTATAGGGAAACGCCGACACAATGTCAAACGTTTACACCATTTGCATATTTTGTTCTTTCGCTTCAATTTCTTCTACAAGACCGTATAGAAGCTTCACAACATCTTCTCGTGTATTACATTCGTTAATCTCTTTACGTGCTTTTCCATTCCCTTGAACACCTTTTAAATACCAAGCAGCGTGCTTACGCATCTCACGTACTGCAATGTTTTCATTTTTCAAGGCAATAAGGCGGTCCATGTGGAGTACGCATACATCCATTTTTTCACGTACACTTGGCTCCGGCATTAGTACACCTGATTCTAAGTATTTAATAGTTTGGTAAATCATCCATGGATTTCCAAGTGCAGCACGACCAATCATAACACCATCAACACCGACCTCGTCTAGCATTCTTTTAGCGTCTTGAGGCGTTACAACATCCCCATTCCCGATAACCGGAATGTTCACTGCATTTTTCACATCTCGAATAATATCCCAGTTTGCTTTTCCTTCATACATTTGAACACGCGTTCTGCCGTGTACAGCTACCGCACTGCCGCCAGCACGTTCTACCGCTCTTGCATTCTCGACAGCAAAAATATGATCGTCATCCCAACCGATACGCATTTTCACCGTAACTGGTTTATCAACTGCATCAACAACCGCTGACACCATATCATAAATTTTATTTGGATCAAGCAGCCATCTTGCTCCTGCTTCACATTTAATAATTTTAGAAACGGGGCACCCCATATTAATATCAATAATATCAGCATTTGTGTTTTTATCCACAAACTTAGCCGCTTGCACAAGTGATTCTTTTTCGCCGCCGAAAATTTGTAAGCTCAATGGATTTTCACGTTCATCTATATATAGCATACCCATTGTTTTTTTGTTCTTAAGATTAATTCCTTTGTCACTGATCATTTCAGCACACACAAGTCCTGCGCCAAACTCCTTTACTGTTAAACGGAAAGCCGAATTGCAAACACCAGCCATAGGAGCCAGCACAACAGGATTACTTATTTCAACATTTCCAATCTTCAACAAACTATGGGCCTCCCTTACTTTTCTCTTTCTTATCATCTAGCGGTTGCAGCTCTTCTAATGACACACTGAGCATATCCGACACATCTTGTAAAAAATAATCTGGCGGTACCTTGTTTCCTCTTTCTACTTCACCTAAAAAAGAAACAGATACACCTATTTCTTTCGCAAATTGTTCTTGTGTAAATCCTTTTAACTTTCGAAAAGCCCGAATACGTCGTCCCCATTTTTCCGCTTCCATAATCGTACTCCTTCTTTATCCGGTATCTGATTTAGAATATCGTTCAAAGATGCGTTTACGTTCGGAAGTTTGATGTCTGGGTCTAATTCCAATAGTGGAACTATCACAAATGCTCTTTCTTGCATCCGAGGATGTGGAACAGAAAGACTCTCTGTCTCAATATTTTCTTGATTATATAACAAAATGTCAAGGTCTAAGGTCCGAGGTCCCCATCTAATTTCCCTTTTTCTCCCTAATTTTGTTTCGATACTCAAACAAGTTTGCAGCAATTCTTCGGGGCTTAAAGAAGTAAAAACTTTAATTACCGCATTTAAAAAGCAGTCTTGATCTGTATATCCTACAGGATCTGTTTCATACAAAGATGAAGAGCTAACAACTTTTACCAATTTGTTACTATCTAATAATCGAAGCGCTTCATGAAAAGTAGCAAGTCGATTGCCGATGTTGGACCCAATCGAAAGGTATGCGATATTCTCCATCGTTATCTCCCTCTCGTAATTTCAATTGCAACCGATTTATAATGCCCTCGTATCGGCGGATTAGGCTTGATTACTTTTACCGTACAATTTTGAACGCTAGGGAATTTCTCCAATAGCTTTGTTGAAATGGTTTCAGCAACTGCTTCAAGCAGCTTCATCGGCTCTCCTTCCACAATCCCTTGAACTACTTCAAATAATTCACCATAGTTAATAGAATCATCTAAGCAATCCGTTTGACCTGCTTTTGCTAAATCCGTCTCCACTACTATATCAACAACAAATCGTTGTCCAAGTTTTGTTTCTTCTGGAAACACACCATGATATCCATAAAACTCCATTTCATTTAAATAAATTTTATCCACTGTATTCTCCTTTCTTAACAAGCGCATCCATCATCTTTGCTGTACGCGCCATTTCTTTCACATCATGTACTCGAACAAGCTGGCACCCTTGTCCAATACCGAAACAAATCGTAGCAGCTGTTCCTTCTACACGCTCTACCGGCGGCAAATCTAGTACATGTCCGATCATAGATTTACGAGATGTAGCCAGCAAGACCGGATAACCTAATGCCACAAGCGTATCAAGATTTCGCATCATTTCTAAATTCAATGTGACATCTTTGGCAAATCCAATCCCTGGATCCAAGATAATTTGTTCCTCTCTTACACCGGCCGCTTTTACAAGAGCGATGCTTTCATACAAGTCTTGCAGTGCATCACGCATAAAATGTTGATAGGTTTGCCCCTCCCGATTGTGCATGAGGATAATCGGCACTTGATATTGAGCTGCGACATTTGCCATTTCAGGGTCAGCCTTCGCTCCCCATATATCATTAATAATATGAGCACCTGCTTCAATCGCAGCTTTTGCGACCTTTGATTTATACGTATCAATTGAAAGCGGGACATCAATCCGTTTAGAGATCGCTTCAATAACAGGTGCGACACGCTCTATTTCTTCTTCATCTGAAATTCGCTCATAGTTCGGGCGTGTTGACTCTCCCCCGATATCGATTAAATCTGCTCCATCCTCTACCATTTGCTCTGCATGTCGCAAAGCTGCATCAATATGATCGTAGCGACCGCCATCTGAAAAAGAATCTGGTGTAACATTTAAAATGCCCATAATATACGTTTTCTTTTGATAATCAAGCGTATAAGGGCCGCATTTTGTTTGCAAAGTACTTATTCCCGACATTTCTTACTCTCCTTCGTCTCATCAAAAAATTCACATACTGAGTGTACTCACTTTCAAAGGCAAAACGCAAGTTACACAACTAAAAAAAGCAAAGCCCCTAAAGGAACTTTGCTTTTTTATTATTCCTATCAAGATTATTCAAAGTGATAAAGAGGTGTACTTAAATAACGCTCTCCGTTACTTGGAATAATAGCTAGTACTTTTTTACCTTTACCTAACTCTTTAGCTACCTTAATTGCAGCACTAATCGCAGCTCCTGAAGAAATACCACCTAAGATTCCTTCTTCTTTCGCAGCACGGCGAGCATATTCAAATGCTTCTTCCGTTGTAATTTGAATAATTCCATCATATAACTCAGTATTCAAGATGCTTGGTACAAAACCTGCACCAATTCCTTGAATTTTATGAGGGCCTGGTTTTCCACCTGATAAAACTGGAGAATCTTTCGGCTCCACTGCGTAAATCTTAATGTTTGGATATTTCTCACGTAATACTTCACCAGCACCTGTAATTGTTCCACCTGTACCGATACCAGCAATGAAAGCATCTAATCCTTCATCACCAAAAGCTTCAACAATCTCAGGACCTGTTGTTTGACGGTGAACTTCAGGGTTTGCTGTATTGTTAAATTGTTGAGGTAAGAAATAGCCTTTTTCTTTTGCTAATTCTTCCGCTTTAGCAATAGCACCTTTCATACCTTCTGGCCCTGGAGTAAGAACTAATTCCGCACCATATGCACGAAGTAAGTTACGACGCTCTAAGCTCATTGTTTCTGGCATAACAAGAATGGATTTATATCCTTTAGCAGATGCAACTAACGCTAGACCAATTCCTGTATTTCCACTTGTAGGCTCAATAATTGTATCGCCCTCTTTTAATTGACCGCTTTTTTCAGCCGCCTCAACCATTGCAAGTGCAATACGATCTTTTACACTGCTCCCTGGGTTAAAATACTCTAGTTTCAAGTAAATATCTGCGATGTTTTCTTCTGGAATTCTGTTTAATTTTACAATTGGTGTTTGACCAATTAATTCAAGTACGGAATTAGCAATACGTGCCATTTCGTTCACTCCTTCAATTTTAAATACCTAGTAAGTGTATTGGTTTTATTAATTTAAAATTATCAGATTGTATAGACTATTGTCAACTATTTTCTACTTTCTTCTAGTAATTTTTACTTATTTCGCACCATAAAACCATTCAACTTCTAGTTCATCCCAAAATATTTCGCTAGATACAGATGTTTGAATATGTTCCATAGCTAATTGACGACGAATCTGTTGTTTCACTTCATCATAAGAGAATTGCTCTCCTTTAATTTTTTCATGAAGATATAGAACCGCCCAGCCTTCTTCAATTTGAATCGGTTTGCTCCAATCATTTATTTTCATTGATGCCGCCGTCTCAATATAGACCTTTGGCACTCGTTCATTATCTTCAGAAATGAAACCCATCGCTCCGCCTTGATTAGCTGTAAACTCATCAAGAGATTTCTCCATAGCTAACACCTGAAAAGAAACGCCCTTTGTCAGCTCTTTCACCACTTTATCCGCCTCACTTTTTGTCGCTGTTGTTAAGTGAGAAATTCGATAAGTAGTCGGGATTCGAAATAAATCCTGATTGTCGTTATAATAGTTTTTTATTTCTGTTTCCGATATGCTGACATCTTTCGTCAAAATCTCTTCTAATAATAAGTCCGCTTTGATTTGAGCCTTTCTCTGATCTTCAGACTGACTTTGTGATTGTTCGTAGGTTCCATATAAAGTTTTCATTATCTTATATTCTCGCTCAATTTCCTGGTCTGTGACGCTTATATCATATTTCTCAGCCATTTGTTTTACGACTTCCTCATCAACCATCTCTTTGAGCACATCTTTCCCGTACCGTTGTTCTAGCTCGTTTATCCAACTCTCTCTTGAGATACCTACATCACCAATTTGAGCTACCGTTTCTCCTCCGCCAACCGTTCGAGAATTAAACATCGGCCAAATCGCAAATACGACAATCGTAATCAAATTTAACAAAGCAAGACCAGCAACCATAGATCTTAACCGCTTCTTCGACAACTATCCTTCCCCCGTTGGCCTTTATTTTGCTTCTGCCGCTAATTCCTCAAGCTCTTCTTTAGAAAATTGATATTTTTCATTACAAAAGTGACACTGTGCTTCCGCCTTACCTTCTTCTTCAATAATGTCCTGAATTTCTGCTTTCCCTAAGCTGATTAAGGCATTTGAAATTCTCTCTCTTGAACATTGGCATTGAAACGATACTGGCATTTTCTCTAACACCTTTACATTTCCTTCTCCTAAAAGTTGGTCCAAAATTTCTTCAGGCGTTAATCCCGCTTGAATCATTTTTGAAACAGGCGGAATGCTCTGTAATCGATTTTCAATTTCTGTAATAGTTGAATCGTCTGTTCCGGGCATTAATTGAATAATAAAACCACCAGCTGTTTGAATAGAGTTATCCGGATTCACAAGCACGCCTACACCTACTGATGACGGAACTTGCTCTGAAGTAGCAAAATAGTAAGTGAAATCTTCACCAAGCTCTCCTGATATAATCGGAACTTGGCCAGTAAAGTGATCACGTAATCCAATATCCTTTACAATCGTTAACATCCCATCGGTACCGACTGCTCGTCTTACATCCAATTTACCATGCTCATTTAAATCGAAATGAACGTGTGGATTCGTTACATAGCCACGCACTTCACCTTTTGCATTGCTATCCACTAGAATGGCACCGATTGGCCCGCCACCTTCGATTTTAATCGTGAGCTTTTCCTCACCTTTTAACATGGCTCCCATCATCAAACCCGCTGTCATAGCACGACCTAATGCAGCAGAAGCAGTTGGCCATGTATAATGACGGCGCTGAGCTTCTCCCACTGTTTCTGTCGTAGAAACGGCATACGCACGCACCTGTCCATTATATCCCAACGCTTTTACTAAATAATCTTTCACTACTTTTGCCCCTTTCCTAGCTGCCTTTAATTCTTTAATTCTTTACTTGTTCACGATTCCGCTTATAAATTAACTGAAGTCCCTTTAACGTTAAAAACGGTTCTACAATATCAATCGCTGTGGATTCATTAGCAATTAACGGTGCAAGTCCTCCTGTCGCGATAACAAGCGGCTCGATTTTACTTTGCTCCTTAATTCGAGCAACAATGCCTTCTACTTGTCCTACATAACCATATAAAATACCAGACTGCATGGCTGAAACAGTATTTTTACCAATTACACCCTCCGGACGGCTAATTTCAATTCTCGGTAGCTTCGCTGCTTTTGAATAAAGAGCCTCCGTTGAAATATTAATCCCAGGGGCAATTGCTCCACCCATATATTGTTTGTCTTCATTAATGTAACAATAAGTTGTTGCTGTTCCAAAATCCACAATAATGAGAGGGCTTCCAAATTCGTGAATACCAGCAACAGCATTCACAATTCGGTCCGCACCTACTTCACGTGGGTTTTCATATTTAATGTCTAACCCTGTCTTAATACCTGGTCCAACAACTAACGGCTTAATACCAAAATATTTCTTACACATTCTCTCTAGCGCAAACATAATAGGAGGCACAACAGAAGATATAATCATGCCATCAAATTGGTCAAAAGATAGCCCCTCATGCTGTAATAAAGATTTAATGATCATTCCATACTCATCTTCTGTCTTATGACGATTTGTCTCAATTCGCCAATGATATTTCAAAATATCATCCTCATATACCCCTAAGACTGTATTTGTATTTCCAACATCTAATACAAAAATCATCGTTCTATCCCCCTAATAAATTATTCTCCTACGTCACACTTAATCATTATTTTACACGATAATAGAAGTAAAACGAAAGTATCTTGTCATATTCTGAGAATAAGATAAGTAATTACTAAGCGAGAAAAAGGTATTCCATCTAGGAATACCTTTTTCTCGTTATACAATCATAACTTATTATCTGTATCTTTTGGACCCTTTTCTAAAGAAGGTGCTTGATTCCCTTCAAAAGGTGTCGAATCTTCTTTTTTGGCATTAATCTTTACCTTTACATCATCGTCTGAAGCAAGATTTCCATTAAGGGCTACATAATCACGATCCGGTAGTTTCCCCTCACGGTACAGACTTTGGATTTGTTCTTGGTCTAGTGTTTCCACATCAAGTAACGTTCTTGCTACTAAATCTAACTTCTCACGATTTTTTGTAAGAATTTGCTTACATCTTTCATAAGACTCATTAATGATTCGTTGTACTTCTAAATCAATTTCATAAGCAATCTTATCGGAGTAATTTTGTTCGTTATTAAAATCACGACCTAAAAATACTTGACCTTGAGAGCTTCCGAATTGAAGCGGACCTAACTTACTCATCCCGTACTCCATAACCATACTGCGAGCAATACCAGTAGCACGTTGGAAATCGTTATGAGCACCTGTACTTGCCTCACCAAACGTAATTTCTTCCGCTACACGTCCACCAAGCAAACCAACAATTTTATCCTTCAGCTCTGGCTCTGTCATAAAGAAACGATCTTCCTTCGGCAACATTACCGCATACCCGCCTGCTTGACCACGTGGAACAATCGTTACCTTATGCACCACTTCTGCATCATCCAATACTAAACCGATAATTGTATGCCCTGCTTCATGCCAAGCTACAATATTACGCTCTTTCTTAGAAATAACACGCGTTTTCTTAGCAGGTCCTGCAATAACACGGTCAGATGCTTCATCTAAGTCAGACATATCAATTGTTTTCTTATTCTGACGAGCTGCCACAAGAGCCGCTTCATTTAATAAGTTTTCAAGGTCCGCTCCAGAGAATCCTGGTGTACGTTGTGCAATAGCCTTTAGATCAACACTATCTGCTAATGGTTTATTACGAGCATGTACTTTTAATACTTCTTCACGACCTTTTACATCTGGGCGACCAACTGTAATTTGACGGTCAAAACGGCCCGGTCTTAATAACGCAGGGTCAAGAATGTCTGCACGGTTTGTTGCAGCAATCATGATAATCCCTTCATTTCCACCAAAACCATCCATTTCAACAAGCAATTGGTTAAGCGTTTGTTCACGCTCATCATGCCCGCCTCCAAGTCCTGCACCACGTTGGCGTCCAACAGCATCAATTTCGTCAATAAAGATAATACACGGCGCATTTTTCTTAGCATTTTCAAACAAATCACGCACGCGCGAAGCTCCTACCCCGACAAACATCTCAACGAAATCTGAACCACTGATAGAGAAGAATGGAACACCCGCTTCACCAGCTACTGCTTTCGCAAGTAATGTTTTACCCGTACCAGGAGGCCCCACTAAAAGCACCCCTTTTGGTATACGAGCACCTAGCTCAGCGAACTTTCGAGGGTCTTTTAAAAATTCAACCACTTCGACAAGCTCCTGCTTCTCTTCATCTGCTCCTGCTACATCATTGAAGCGAACTTTCTTCTTATCATCATTGTATAGCTTCGCTTTACTTTTCCCAAAGTTCATTACACGGCCGCCGCCGCCACCTTGAGCTTGGTTAAGTAAGAAGAAAAAGAGAATGAAGATGATAACAAATGGAATAATTCCTGTAAAGAACGTTACCCAACCACTTGTTTTTTCCGCAGGTTTTACATCAAATTTTTCAATTCCTTGCTTGTCAACAATCTCACCAATTTTTGCTTGATAATATTCATTTGGTGGGATATATGTTACAAAATATTGACCTTCTTTATACCCTTCAAGCTGCCCTATAATTTCATAAACGCCACTTTCAGGCTGCATGGTTAATGATTTTACTTTCCCATCTTCCAAGTTTTTATAAAGCTGGTCTTGGGTAATAGTCTCAGTCGGTTCATTGTTATTGTTAAAAATACTAACAATCCCAATAATGACCAAAAAGATCAATAAATAAAATATCGTATTACGGAAGATCCGATTCATACCCTACCTCCTCCCATGAGTCAACAAACTATAGTAAATAGTATCATAGAAAATTATTCGTTTACAATATTTTAACACCGCTGTTTTTATTGGTGTTCAGCTGAATCAGCTGTTGTAAATCTCAGGCTTTAATACGCCGATATAAGGTAGATTACGGTATCTTTCTGCATAATCCAAGCCATAGCCAACAACAAAGGCATCTGGCACGATAAAACCTG
Organism: Peribacillus sp. Hz7; assembly: GCF_042136355.1. NCBI lineage: Bacteria > Bacillati > Bacillota > Bacilli > Caryophanales > Bacillaceae > Peribacillus > Peribacillus sp. Hz7. The sequence goes on along the minus strand of NZ_JBHHJV010000022.1, from coordinate 40,571 downwards.
CATAATCTGGTTTTATATCTACTTTTCTTCCTGTAGGCTTATCTAACAATGTCACGATTCTGACCGATTTAGCTTTGCGGTATCGGAATAATTCCGCCAAGTAGCTTAATGTTAAACCGCTATCAATAATATCTTCAATAATCAAGACATCTCTGCCTTCTACAGATGCGTTCAAATCTTTAACGATTTTCACTTCACCAGAAGATACAGTCGAGTTACCATAGCTTGAAACATCCATGAAGTCCATTTCTAAATGGGTATCCATTCTTTTTAATAAGTCACTCATAAACGGCAGAGCTCCTTTTAACACTCCAACAGCTAATGGAAATTTATCTTGGTAGTCATTTTCAAGCTGTACTGCTAATTCCTTAATTTTACTTTGAAGTTCTTCCTCAGTTATTAACACTTTTTCAATGTCATTTTTCATGGTCATTGTTATTAATTGCCCCCTATGAAGAATTAAGCTTTCTTATATTGTAAATAAATTAAAGACGATTCATCGATTACACTTTCTGATTCTATGTAGGATTTTTTTAGACCCGGAAGCCAAATGATGTGTCCCATTCCATCGACAACAATAGGCCAATCATTTCGTTTGAAAATAGGGACCTTCTCATCAATAAAAATATCCTTTATTTTCTTTGTCCCGCCTAAACCTTTGACTTTCATGCGATCCCCCATATGTCTTGTACGGACCGTTAAAGGAAAAGTAACCATCGAGTAAGGAATAATACAAGAATCATTTCCACTTATAGCAGGAATGTCTCCTTCTATATACTGTGCTTTAATCTTATATCCATTCGGAAGAAACGTATCACCAGGAATTTGTAATAAAAGGGAATAATTCACGGTTTCCCGTTTAAAAAAACGAAAGGTACATATATGATACGATTTTTCTACAATGAGGCCCTCCGGAAGATGCAATTCAGCAGATGGTTGAGGATTCAAAAATAAAGCTAAAAGCTGATCAATATGTAGTGCTGAAAGCGATGATGGTCTATCTAAGTAAAGATAATTTAATATTAGTTGAATCGCTCTCCTTTGTAAAGGCTTAGGCATCGCAAGTATGGAATCAATCTGAATAGATGCATAACCTTTCTCTTTTTTCACCCAAATCCCATCCATTTTTTTCAAAACCAAGTCGTGCAAAAAAGCTTCATCTTCGTAAATTTCTTCACTGAAACGTTGAAATTGTTCATGAACAAGCGGATTTTCTTGCTTTAAAAAAGGCAATACCTCATGTCGAAAGCGATTTCTTACATAATCGTTTTTGGCATTACTAGGATCTACCCTCGGCTGCAAGTAATGAGTCCTAGCATATTCATAAATATCTGCCTTTGTTACAGCAAGAAATGGTCGAACAATTTCCCCATTCTTGAACGGACGTTTCAATGGAATACCAGCTCTCGCTGTTCCGGTTGCTCCCCTTGTCATACGCATCAGCATCGTTTCTACTTGATCATCACCGTGATGACCAAGAACAAGCGTCGAACACCCGTATTTCTTCATCAATTCTGCAAAAAATTCAAAGCGTAATTTCCTTGCAGCAAGCTGCGTGCTCTCACCTGTCTGTTTCATATGTGCCGGTACATCGATTCGACACCCTTCAAATACAATGTCCCATTCTTTACAAATCTTCTCTACAAACAAATAATCTTCATAAGACTCTTCTCCACGAAACATGTGATCGACATGAGCCACAAAAAGGTCCCACTCCATTACCTTCTGCAATTGTTTCAGAACATGTAACAATACAAGTGAATCAGGGCCTCCTGAAACCCCTACTAATAACTTTGCATTCTTTTCTATTAACTTATGCTTATGAATGACATGAAGCACTTTATGCTGTAACATACTCTCTTCCTTCTTTGTTGACAGTCTGCCCATCTCCCTCTATGTATACGATTCAACAGGCGAATTGTTTCAATTTTTTTGTATATAATTTACTATATCATAACAATTGATCATACATGTAAAGAGCGTACAACAAAGAAATAACTGCTACAAGGACAAACGTTTCCACAAAGTGACCTTTCTTTTTTTGTCTTGCCTTTTGCTGCAGACGACTTGCTTGTTTTGTTGATTGAGCTGGTTTAGTTTTTTGCACTTTTTGCGTTTTGGGAATGGGTTGATCACTTGGTTGACTTAAAATAGTAATTAAATCTTGGCGCATTTCTTCTGCTAATGTATATTTCCCAAGCAATGCTTTTTCCAACATCTTTCGATAGGGCTTCAATACTTGCTTCTGAATAATTCGCTCTTTTAATTGCATGTACCCTTCCCCTTTTTTAGAAAAGCGAGTTGGATAAGCAGCATTAAGCATAATCATCGCTACAGCAAACAAGTCATATGATGGATCTGCTTTACGAGAACCTAATCCCCAGTATCCCCTATCAAAAAATTCGGTAAACTCTTTAATAGCACGTCCTATCGCTGTTGTTCCTCCTACATCGACACAACGTACTTGGTAAGCAGGCATGGAGACAATTAAATTCTCTGGTTTTAAGTCCCCAAACACCCAGCCATGTTTATGTAATTCCACTAAACTCGTTAGAAGCTGCAGCATAAGCACACCAATCCAAGCTGCTCCCTTCTTCTCTATAAACTCTAAAAGCCCTTCGCCTTTAATATACTCCATTACATAAAACGGCAAAGTAGAACCTTGTCGCTGAAAATCATCCGCTTCCAAAAAATAAGGTCCAATGGCAGACCCATGGACCTTAGAAAAGGATTTAAGAGTATTCATCTCAGAAATAATGGACGTACCATTGTCACTTAGTTTTAAGGCAAATGGCTGATTTTTACTTTCAACTAAGTAGACAACTCCATTTGCACCGTATCCTAACTCCTTGATAACTGTGTACTCATTTGCATTCCATTTTCCGGTAATGCGATCACCTTTTTTAAGTTTACATTGAGTCCTCATAGTATTGTTCATCATGTGATAATAAGCCCCTTAATGAACGCTTTTTATTAAAATATGATAATGCTTCACGAATGGCTGGACCTGTTGGCGTAATCCCTCCTGTTGTTAACTTTGGAAAGATTTTTGATAATGCATTAAGCTCTGGCGTCCATTCTAGTAATTTTTCAACATCTTTCTTTTTCCCGGGAAATACAAAAACAGAAAAGCGATTTTCACCTATTCTTGCATTCATACTGAGTGATAAGTCGAGCAGCGAATCCTTTACTGTTGGCAATTTATGCTTCATGCTGGCACTTGTATCCACAAGCACTAATACTTCAAGCTTACTCGTTTCTCCAAGCTCATCGACCACCTCCATCACTTCTCCTCGTGTATCCGGCGGTAAATCCTCAAGCTTCTTAGACTCTCCTAATATGTGCTTAAGCTCTCGATTAATCACCCCTTGTATCGTTTGAGTCATCGCTTTTTGTGTTACCATTTGAACAGTTTGTGATAATTGCTGTGCATACACAATTTGACTTACACCACCACCTGATAACGCAATATTTTCAATTTCTTTTATCCCTTTTTCATCAATGACATCATTTTCTACAACACCAATCACATTTACTGTAATCCCCCGCTCGCGAGCCAATGCTGCCATCGCTGCAGGATCTTCCCCTTGATTTGAGCAACCATCCGTAATGAGCAATATTTGACGCAATGTTCCTGCTTCCATGTGTCAGTCTCCCTTCTTTCAGTCTTTTAACATAATTGACTAAAATAGGGTTATTTATACAAATTATCACTGCGCTTTTTTACGTTTAGATGCGACCGGAATAGATGCCCACTTCGGTGTATTGTGCATAATTTTCGCTGTCACAATCGTCATGTCATCGTCAATTACTCCTTTCGTTCGAATGACTTCTTCTAAAATTAAATCGGAAATCTCTTGTGGATCATCTGTTTTCAGCTCTTTAATTTTCCGCTTCATCCAAAATTCAATATTTTCGATATGATCTGGTCCTTCAAAAATACCATCGCTCATCATGATCAGCACATCGCCTGCTTTCAGCTGTTCTGATACTACATCTACATCAAAGTCTTCAATAATCCCCATTGGTAAGTTACTAGATTCAATTTTAATAATTTTATCTCCTCTTTTTATGAAACTTGGAATCGAACAGACTTTTAAAAATTTTGCTTTAGCATCTTGTAAATCAATCATGGCTAAATCCAGCGTTGAAAAAATTTCATCGGTCGTGCGGAGAGATAATACGGAGTTTACTGATTTAATAGCAATCTTCTCTTCAATCCCTGACTGTAAAAACTTTTGTAACAGCTTTAATGTTTCCATGCTTTCGAAATGTGCTCTTTCTCCGTTACCCATTCCATCACTAATAGCTACTGCATATTTACCACTCCCAATCTCAAGTGTTGTATAGCTATCTCCCGAAACAAGACCGCCCCCTTTGGCCGCATGAGCAACACCCGTTTCAACTACAAACTTTTTAGCTGAACGAAAAACGACTTCGCATTCCCCAGCTGGATTCGTTGCACATTGCTCTGAATGAACAACTACAGTTTCTCCTAATATATCTGATAGCATTGGTGCTATTAACTTTTCACACTCTCCTCTCCCTTGGCAGTAAGGTACTCTCATTTCAATATCGACATTCCCTTGATCTAAGTTATAGATTTCAATATGGCCAATATGAAGGCCAAAATCTTGAATCGCCTCCATAATTAATTCTTCATGTTGATGATGGCTTTGCCTTTCTCTTTGAATTTCTTTAGCGAAGTCCTCCATAACTGCGGATACTCCCCGCAATTGATCTGCAACTAATCTTCTGCTCTCCCTTACCTTTCTTTTTAATTTTTGATTAGCCTCATAAAAAGTAAGCTCATGTGCAATGGCCGCAATGACTCTAGGACCTGAGCGGCAATATTTCCCCCACTCATTCGCCGTTTTTTGTGGAAGCTGCCCATCATTTTCACTAAGTTGATACATAATTTCGTGCATGCCTTCATAAGTTGTATTAAAGTTCTTCACCCAACATTGTTCTTTTCTAAAGCACATTTGACACGTCTTTTCAGTCACATTCCCTAAAAAGTAATCAAATTCTTTTTCTTCTTCCTCCTTTATTCCATATTCATCTATTTGTGAGAAACTGTTAGACAGAGCTTCAAACACGTGAGAAAATTGCTCGACTCGTTGAGCTGTTACATCACGAACTTTACGAGCATATTGCTGTTGCTCATCCATATGCTCTGTCGTCCCAGGGATATGTTTGGAAATTTTATGAATTAATGAAGTAGGAGTTAAGAGAAATAATGCGACTGCAATTAATGATTCATAGAGAGTGATCATAATATTGCTTGTCCCTTCACCGTATAAACCAATTAACAGCGTCGCAATTAATAAACCAATTGCAACCCCGGCTTTTTTCCCTTCCTTTAATAGGCCCCCAAGTAAACCTGCAAAAGCAAGTAAACTCATCTGATAGAGACTAGCTATACTTGCTAAACTAAATATTAAACCTGTGACGACTCCTACGGTTGAACCGATAGCCGCACCACCTGCCAGTCCAAATAAAAGTACAAGGTATCGTGAAAGAACATGGTCTAATGATATATCATAAAAGACCCAACCTATCGTTCCTGTCATCACAGAAGCCAGCAAAATAATAATGCTAATAATTTCTTCTGTTTTTAACGTTGGTGATCTTTTTCTAATCGATAGAAGTGGAATAGATTGAATAAAGATTAACGTTAAAATCATCGCTAATCCCGCTTCAACGCCAATCATCATAAGATCGTAGAGTTGAATGGATTGAAAGATAAGATAGTGCTCGGCTAAATTGACCAAGAATAAGGAAGTAAATACATACAGTGCGATTGTCTTAAATTGCCCCTCGATATCCGGCTTCCTTATTTTATGAAGGATAAGGAATAAAAAGACTGATCCAAAGATGACAAGACTGTTAGAATAATGAAGAGTAAGAGCTCCTGCAAGTAAACCAATGAGAGCTAATGGTGCATGATCTCTTCGTACTAAGAAAACAGCTGCGAAAAACGGTAGTGCAAATGGAGCTAGTTGTGAGAGAATTAAGGCTCTTCCTAAAAGAAAGCCAATAATAGCTACTGGAATTCCTTTATTTGAAAATAAATCTTCCATTTTAACCTGCAGCTTTTGAAACCAATTAATGGCCCCTGCCTTCACATTCTTCAGTTGAACTTCACCTAAAGGCTCTATTAAGCTTCGATTCACTTTTTCCATTACACACACTCCTATCCTTCTTAGTGTGTTTTATTATAAAGAGTGCTTGTTCAATTTTTTGTCATAATTTTAAAAGTGTCTATAAAAAATGTTCGACGGAATTCTCCTTGAACATCCACATGTATACAGGTTTTTAAAGGCGTATGGACCTTTTCCAAACATTCACATCCATTTCCTATTCAAAATCCCCCTTTTTTTAGCTGATTTTCGCAAAAAATCATTAGTATATTTTTCCTAATGCTAGAAAACGACAAAAGGTTAATTTTTTATTGACAATTTTATAAGGCGATTGTAAGATATATCTTGTGCTCAAAAAGAGTATCATGGCGGTGTAGCTCAGCTGGCTAGAGCGTACGGTTCATACCCGTGAGGTCGGGGGTTCGATCCCCTCCGCCGCTATCTTTCATTTTTTAAATAGGCCCCTTGGTCAAGCGGTTAAGACACCGCCCTTTCACGGCGGTAACACGGGTTCGAATCCCGTAGGGGTCATCATCAAAAATGCCTTAGGCTCATTCTCTATTAATAGAAGAAGACCTAAGGCATTTTTTATAGCTTTATAAAACAGATTTATAGAAAGTTTGACCATAAAAAAACAAGCCCTTTAAGGCTTGCCTTTATATAAAATATGAAATGGTTTCACAGGATCATTGCTAGAATATGATTTTCAGCAGCAGTCTACCCGCGTCTTCCTCCTCTACCTCCCCGTTTTGTTTCGGTATTGCGTTTGAGGGAAGATAAGCGGTCTTCACTATCTTTTAAGAACTTTGCCATTTTGGTCTCAAAATTTTCCTTTGGACGGAAATTATCTTTAGAACGAAAATCCTTAGAACGGTCATTTCCTCTATTTTGGCGTGGACGTTGTGAATAAGATGATTGTCCTTCTGGACGATCTTTTGCTTTCTTAATAGATAAGCCGATTTTACCATCTTTCTCAACATTAATGACCTTTACCTCTACAGCATCGCCTACTTTAAGATGATCATTAATATCTTTTACATAGTTATCAGCTACTTCACTGATATGGACAAGTCCCGTTGCACCTTCAGGTAATTCTACGAACGCACCAAAATTTGTAATGCCTGTTACTTTACCTTGTAACTTGCTGCCTACTTCGATTGACATAAAAAAAATGTTCCTCCTTAGAAATGTTCAAAATCGCTTCACTATCTATTATAATACGAAAGGAAAAAAACAGTGTCAATATTAGTCACTGTCTTCATTATTTTTTGGTAAATTAAAAATAATTTCTCCCTCTTCTGATAAGAAGTAATCCCGTCTTACGATTTTCGCTATATACTCATCATCATTCAGCTTTACAATTTCTTCCTTAAGTACCTTTTCTTCCTTCTTAAGCGTCGCTAATTCGTTATCGATTTTTTCCTTCTGTTGCGCTTTTTCATCCAATGCAGCATTTTGAGATACGATAGTCACTACAGCAAAAATGAAAAAAACGAACAAGCAGATTCCATATAGCGTTAATCGCCGCCTTAACCCACGCTTCTTTTTCTTCATGGACTGAGCTTTTTTTTCTTGTTGGGCAACATACTCATTTTCCATTTTTGTTACGTTTATTTTGCGGAGGCTCTTCATTCCCTTCCACCTCAATCTTTTTCTTTTCTCCACTTATTAAAGAATGTCTTTATTACATTCTTGCATTTCATTAAAATTCCTGTCAATTTTTTATAAAACTTTACGACCTTTTTTGTAACAGTATCCGGCAGCATTTCCCACATTTTTATCAAAATCCACTGGAACGGTTTAAAAAGGATCCGTAAAATAAGCAAAATAAACTTACCTAGCCACTTTATACAAACAAATACCATTTTGAAAATGCCTATACACAGAGTGAAAATTGTGACTGCTATCCATTTTATCGGAAGGAATAGTAAATAGTGAAATGCCTTTAATGTAAATTCGTATAATTTAATTACAATAGCAATAAGCATTTCTAATGCGCGTTGATAAATATTTTTAAATAAAGCTTGGTAAGCAGAGAAGCCACATAATAAAGCAAGAAATAAATAAAAGCGAAATTCCCCTTCATTCACTAAAAATAGAACATAAAAAATGAGTAACCCTTGGATCACCCAAAATAACACATCGTGAATAAATACAATCCAGCGCTTTCGTTCAGCACGCTTTAAAAATCGGCTATACGTATCGAGGGCAGCTCCAAAAAAATTGCCCATCCCTACCATTACTAGTAACGTATAAAATTGCGTCGTTAACGTCATTTGAATAACTTGCCAAAGAAGCCTTTAGCTTTCTCCCCTGAATGTTCATCCAAATAAACAAGGTCAAAGATTTTCCCTTTAATTGAGACAATACCTTTATCGACGTCTAAATTCTTCATCTGTAAATTTTGCCCGCGGATCGAGAGAAATCCCATCGATGTTTCAAGCAAGAATTCTTCATTATCAAAACTTTCTACTTGCTTCACACCTGTAATATCTAGTAAGCGTCGACCTCTCATCGTCACATCATGTTCTGGTACAGTTCCTTTAGAATAGCTTGAGTTTGGGTCTACATATTGGCTCATTCTCATCCCTCACAATAACACTAGTTTTCTAAAAATGTATGTAGGGATGAAGAGAAATAGAACAAGCCTCCTTTTACTGTTCACTTCCTAGCTTTTCTTCTTTTACGACTGTATACATGTCGGCAGCCGCTTCCTTCTTTGTTGTCTCTTGAATTTTATCAATGCGAACCGTAACAAGTTTTTGTCCAAAGCGAACCGTCAGCTCATCTCCTTCTTTTACATTCGAGCTCGCCTTCGCTTGTACTCCATTAATGGAAATACGGCCTTGATCGGCCACCTCCTTAGCTAACGTACGGCGCTTAATTAAACGTGATACTTTTAGAAACTTATCTAATCTCATTGACATAGCAGATTCCTCCTTCTCTTACAATCCTTTTTTCTTTGCCTCATTCCAAAAATGATCAAGCTCAGCCAATGTATAATCCGAAAACTTTTTCTTATCTTGGCGAACACGATCCTCAATATAAGTAAAACGGCGGTAGAACTTTTGATTTGCTCGGTATACAGCTTCCTCGGGCTCGATTTTATAAAAGCGCGCCACGTTAACGAGTGCAAAAAATACATCGCCCAGTTCATCTTGAATGTGGGTAATATTTGGCGTTTGGCGTTTTATTTCTGCCTCGACTTCTTCTATTTCTTCACGAACTTTCTGCCATGCTTCTATTGCTTCATCCCAATCAAACCCAACTTTTGCCGCTCGCTTTTGATACGCTTCTGCACGCATTAAATTTGGCAAGGATTTCTCTACATCTGCCAGTAAAGAAACAAACTCTTCTGCTTGTTCTCCCTTTTCTTCTTCCTTAATTTTTTGCCAATTGACAACAACCTCTTCTTCTCCACTTACTTGAATATCGCCAAATACATGTGGATGACGACGAATCATTTTTGCAGAAATACTTTCGACAACATCATCGACCGTAAACATGCCTTCATCTTCTCCAATTTGTGCATGAAGCATTACTTGCAGAAGAACATCTCCCAATTCTCCAATCATTGCCTCATCATCTTGCTCATCAATGGCATCAATTAGTTCATAGGCCTCTTCGATTAAATATTTCTTTAAACTCTCATGTGTTTGCTTCTGGTCCCACGGACAGCCATTCGGCCCTCTAAGCTTAGCAATAATTTGGCGCAGCTTAGAAAACTCACGATATTGCAATTCGTCTTCTTTAACCGGTGGCACATATACACTCGTTAAATTACTTAACTCCATTTGACGGTCAAGCTCATATAATGGAACCTTCGTCACTTTTTCCTGTGTGCTCCCTGCAGCTGTCACGATATATACATTATAATCATCCGGAAGCTTCTCCATCAGCGTCAGCTTCACTTCGGAAGCAGTAAACATATCGTATACTTGTCCAATAATCATATGTTGAGTAATCTGCAATTCATCCCGATGAAGAGCCGTTCCATCCAGTAATTGAAATCCCTCAATAGGATCCATTTTTACCGCCTGAAACAACGCATCTAAAAAGCTTTGTCCCCCTTCTACCTGAATGGTGATGCCGCGCTCCGGACCTTTTTCTAATAGTAATTGTACGGTTTTTTCTGCAACCATTGGATGTCCCGGTACCGCATATAAAATAGGTTGAGTGGAAGCCTTTTGTAAAAGCGTTTCGGATATTTCCTCATAAACAGCTTCAAATCCATCATGCTTTTCATAAACGGCATCAAAGCTAATAAACTCCACCCCTTCAGCTTTTAACTCTTCAATAACGGGATGATCCATTGTTCGAACCAAGCACGTCTTTTCCTGCTTAAGCTTCTTATAAATCCCGAGTGGGAGCTGATTCAAATCCCCCGCGCCTAGACCAATGATTGTAATCATATTTGTCATGTTATTCATTACTCCTATTCCATTTATTCAATCGCTCTAATTGATTACCAAATGGCAAAAGCATCAATTCGTCTTGTTTAAACAAGCCTGTACGTAAGATAATAACACCAAAAATAAGTGCACCAAGAACAACACCAAACAGCGCTTGAATTGTAGCCATCATCCTTGTTTCAATCGGAACAAGCCAGTCTGCTGCCATATTAAATCCCCATAATGTACATGCCATACATCCAACACTAAGCATAACAATTCCTATATCTTTTCCTATCCATAATGATTGTTTCACATCATTTTTTAAGACGCAAGAAAAACCAATTGTCATTCCTAACAAGGAAAGGACAGTTGCCACAGCGGCTCCATTTATATGATAATGCGGAATCAGCCACACATCTAAGAACCACTTTCCGACAACTCCTGCTGCCACAATGAATATAGGGGCTATATAGTGTCCTAAGCTTTGAATGACAGCAGCCATGGTCATAATAAGGGATGAAAGTACAATCGATACGGAAAAAATGGCGAGTGTCACTGAGCCAAGATTATCGGTATATAACATCTTATTCACAGGTTTGATTAGACAAATAAGTCCTACTGTTGCAGCTGAGCCAATCATAAGGCTCACGCGTAATGATAATCTAATTTTTGAAAGCAGCTCCTGTTCATCTTGATTCTTACCATACCTTGCAATCAATGGAACAAGTGCTAACGAGAGTGAGTTCGCTACAACCGTCCCTAATTGAAGCAGCGGTTGGCCACGATCATATATCCCCTTCCACTCTTTTGCTGCCATCTCAGCAATTCCAGCTTGCCTTAGTAAAGCATATAAATGCAGTGAATCCACCAACTGAAGGAAAATGAGGATTAAACTAGATATACAAAAGGCCAAGCCTTGAAATATTAATACTTTCATAATCAGCGGAAACTGTCGAAGCTGAAGTGCATTAAGCTGAACTCTTTTCCTTTTTTTATATCGCACAAAAAAAATCAGTAAAAGAATAAGCCCCATTAGTCCCCCTGTGATTGAACCGAAAACAGCTCCTGCTCCTGCATCATACAAAGAATACCCTTGATGAATCAAGATGGGTGTAAAAATAAGAATAGTAAGCACACGAACGAACTGCTCAGCAACTTGTGAACTTGCTGTTGGGAGCATCTCATGATTTCCTTGAAAATATCCACGAAAGACGGCGGCTAAAGGCATCAATAAGTAGGACAGAGACAAAATCTTCAGCAGTTCAGCTAAACGAGGATCTGCCATTTTATTTGCTAACCAATCCGCTCCTAAAAAAAGACTCGTGGAACTCACGAGCGCGATTACACCTAACATAAGAAAAGAGGCAGCCAATATATCCCTTTGAGCAAATTTTCCTTCAGCAATAAGCTTTGAAATAACGATAGGAAAACCGAGTGTCGACAATGTAAGCATAATTCCGTAAAACGGATATACTTGCTGGTATATGTAAAAGCCGATGTCCCCTACAATATTTTGATAAGGTATTCGATAAGCTGCGCTTAATACCTTTACCATAATAGCCGCAATACTTAAAATAAATGCACCGCGAAAGAGCTCCTTCGATGCTGAATACGGCTGATTAACCATGTTAATACCCCACTTCTTTTCTATGTGGTTGTTATTATAGCATATTTTAGCAATCAAAAAGCAGCTCCAGTCAAGCAGGCAACTCGCTTAACTTAGACATTTGTATGCTTTCTTAATCCACAGAAAAAGGACAGCTCTATATCGCTGTCCCTTCTCCTTATTTAATCAATAGCCTGTCTACTCTTATCTTATTGCTCCATTTGACGTGCAAGGAAGCTAGCCGCTGTCTCAACGGATTTTTGCTCTACATCGCCTACTGCTGCTTCTTTAGCAAGAATCAAAACAGCACCGATTGGATCACCGTTCGCAATAATTGGAGCTACTGCATATGATTGCACTTCTTCATGAATGCCATCGACGAATGAAATTTGACCTTTTGGAGAAGCAATTGTAGAATTGCGATCTTCCATAATCTTCTCAACTAGTTCACTTACACTTTTATTTAAATACTCTTTCTTGGAACCACCTGCTACAGCGATGTATGTATCACGGTCGCATATTAATACAGGATTCCCTAAACTATCATATAGCGCTTCCGCATATTCTTTAGCAAAGTCACTTAATTCACTAATCGGCGAATATTTTTTCAAAATTACTTCTCCGTCGCGATCGACGAAGATTTCCAAAGGATCTCCTTCACGAATACGCAAAGTTCTTCGGATTTCTTTCGGAATTACGACTCTTCCTAAATCATCAATTCGGCGAACAATACCAGTTGCTTTCATCTTATGTTGCCTCACTTTCATCTAAATTGATTTGGATGTATATCTTAGTAACCATTGTGCGGAGCGCTATAGCACTAGTATTTTACTAATGGAAAGTTCTATACATATTGAAGAAATATTTCTTTCCTATATAGATTATTCTAAATGAGTAACTAAGACAGAGTCGGTTGTTCCGATTAATTTTTTTCCGCTATTTGTACCTCTTGTTTGGCCTGCTGAAGTCCCTCCACAAGCTCAAATAACACCTTAAACCATTTAGATTGCTCGATACCTTTCGTATGAACAGCCAGCTTTAAGCATTTCCCTTCCATACCTAAGCTAATCATTCTACTATGTTTCGCAGTGAGCTCGCTCACCTGTTTTAAATTAACCTTTTGTGTATCATTTTCTGAAAATAAGATGGTAATAACCTGTTTTAATTGTTTAATGCTTTCAATACCAGCTTTCATCGCATAAACTTTCATTTCAGCCATTAAAAATAAATAATGAACTTCTTCTGAATATTCACCAAAACGGTCTCTCATTTCCTCTTGCAGCTCTTTCACTTCTTCAATTAAAGTAATGCCTCTAAATCGTTTATACATCTCGATTTTTTGATGACCATCAGCAATATACGCATCTGGTATATAGGCGTCTACTTCAATATCCATATCCAGTGATACTTTTTCTTCTGCTGGTTGCTCATTACGCTTTGCTTCTACTGCTTCTTTTAACATTTGTGAATACAAATCAAAACCGACCGAATCAATAAATCCATGCTGTTGGGCTCCAAGTAAGTTCCCCGCTCCACGAATGGATAAGTCGCGCATCGCAATCTTGAATCCGGAACCAAGTTCAGTAAACTCTTTAATCGATTGCAGACGTTTTTCAGCTACCTCTGTTAGCACTTTATCTTTTCGGTACGTAAAGAAAGCATACGCCACTCGATTTGAACGTCCAACTCGACCACGAAGCTGATACAGTTGGGAAAGACCCATTCGATCTGCATCATACACAATTAACGTATTTACATTCGGAATATCAACACCGGTTTCAATAATCGTCGTACTTACTAATACGTCGTATTCTCCTTCTAAGAAACCAAACATCACGGCTTCCAATTCCTGCTCTGTCATTTGGCCATGCGCAAATGTCACACGAGCATCAGGAACGAGCATAGCAATTTCCTCTGCTTTACGCGCAATATCTTCCACACGATTATAGAGGAAATAGACTTGGCCATCTCGAGCCAGCTCTCGCTCAATAGCCTCTTTCACCAATCCTCCATTATACTCCATCACATAGGTTTGAATAGGGAAACGATTTTCTGGCGGTGTTTCAATAACCGATAAATCTCGAACTCCGAGCATCGACATATGAAGGGTACGTGGAATCGGCGTTGCTGTTAACGTCAGCACATCCACATTCGTCTTCAATTGCTTGATTTTTTCTTTATGCGTCACTCCAAATCGTTGCTCTTCATCGATAATTAAAAGGCCTAAATCATGATATTGAATATCCTTCGATAAAATTCGGTGTGTACCAACAACGATATCAACAGTGCCTGTCTTCAGGCCTTTTACCGTTTCTGTTTGTTGCTTTCTCGTTCGAAAACGACTCATCAAACCTATGGAAATCGGGAAATCCTGAAAACGTTCTCTTAATGTTTCATAATGCTGTTGAGCTAAAATCGTTGTTGGAACAAGAAAGGCTACCTGTTTTCCATCTGCAATCGCTTTAAAAGCAGCACGAATAGCCACTTCTGTCTTCCCGTACCCTACATCCCCACAAAGCAAGCGGTCCATAGGTCTTTCCCGCTCCATATCTTTCTTAATTTCAGCGATTGACCGCAACTGATCTTCCGTTTCATTGTATAAAAAGGATAATTCAAATTCTCTTTGCATATCTCCATCAGGTGAGAATGCAAACCCTTTTGCTGCTTCCCGCTCGGCATACAATTTAATCAAGTCGTCTGCGATATTTTGCACAGAGGAGTGAACCTTACTTTTCACTCGTTTCCACTCTGTTCCACCCAGTTTGTAAAGCTTCGGTTCTTTTCCTTCCGAACCAACATACTTCTGAACAAGGTCAATTTGATCAACAGGTACATACAACTTATCGTCTGCTTGATAACGGATATGGAGGTAGTCTTTATGAACGCCATTAATGACTAATGTTTCAATCCCTAAATACTTCCCAATTCCATGATTCACATGAACAACATAGTCGCCTACTTTTAACTCAGAATAACTTTTAATTCGTTCTGCATTCGATAATTTCTGCCTGCGACTCGATTTTTTTGCCCTTTTATTAAATAGCTCCGTTTCTGTAATAATCACGATTTTTTCCATCGTCATTTCAAAACCACTATTTAAACTACCACGCAAGATTTGAACTTGACCTGGCTGTAAATGACTCGAATCCTTTAATTCAGCAGCTTCGATATCGTAATCTGCCAGCACCCCCTGAATCTTCTTCATGCGTTCCTCATCCTGACCAAGAATCACAACGGTGTACTGTCCTTTTTTCCAATGCTCAACCTCTGCTTTAAATACATTCATTTGTCCATAAAAGTTCTGCATTTGCTTACAAGCCACGTTCACAATATTCTGTGGGTTTGTATGCGGTACATGGCGTAAAAACAATGATAAATAAATGAATGGATAAGAAGAATGCGTAATTAAACTCGGCAGGTCATGAGCTAGCTTCACATCATGAACAATTTTCCCCTCACCTAATAAATCGGTGTACCACTGGGCTTCTTCTTTCTCTAATGATTCATTAATTTCTTGAATCCGGCTGATTTCATCCAAAAGAACAATTCCATCGCCAGGAAGGTAATCTATTAAACTAGCCGGTTTATCGTACGCTAAACTGAAATACTTAAAAATTTGATCCGGCTTCTGTCCTTGTTTTAATTGCTCTAATTCATGCCCCACTGTCTCAGCAAGCTGTTCCTTCACTTTATCATCTTTAAGCTTTTTCAAACTCTTACTTAAGTTGCTTTCAAGCTTTGTCATTATATTATTAAGATGTTCATCTTCTAGTAAAGCTTCACTTACTGGTCCAACTGTCACTCGAGAAAGCTTTTCAATAGAACGTTGGTCATCAGAAGAAAAGGTTCGAATCGACGTAATCTCTGTATCAAATAATTCAATTCGAATTGGATTCATTTCGGTAATCGGATACAAATCAATAATCCCACCGCGAATACTACATTCACCTGGTGAAGAAACCATCTCCGTACGACTATATCCCATAGTAATTAATTTATGTAATGTTTCCTCCAGCTCAATATCAGCCCCCACTTGAAAGGACAGCTGATACTTCTTCCATACCTCTTTTGGTGAAAGGAACTTACGAATACCAGGAATCGGGACAATAACAACGCCTTTCTTCCCTTGCGACCAAAAATTTAATGCCTCTACTCGCTGCGCCCTTAATTCGGGGCTGGCAACACTTAAATCTGCTGCAATTAACTCATTTGCAGGAAACACATAAAGCTCTTCTTCCGGAATAAAATTCAATAAATCCTCTTGAAATTTTTGCGCTTGTAGAAGATTATGTGTCACTAACAAAATGGACTTATTCGTTTTCTCATAGATAGATGCCACAAGCATCGACCTTGATGAACCAGTTAAACCAGAAACCAATTGTTCCTTTAATCCTTCATCAATACCCGCTATTAACGAATGGACATTATCGTGCTTGGAGAACAAATTTTGTAATCCATTCACCATCTTTGCCCCTCCTCCCTATAAAATCGAAATTATGCTTTTTTCTATCCAATCATTTACCCTGTTTACTTTGTTATAGAAGGCTTTTCGGTTTTAGCTTATTTCATGGAGCAGAGCTAAAATGTGCCAAAAATTATAAAATCATCAACACGGCTTCGCACAGTCAATATACTAACTGAAAGAATCCTTTATATGATGCTATTGATTTTTTTGCAATATTAGTAAATGAAAACAAACGGAAAAATGCTTTGGAATTTATCCAAAGCTCCTCCCGCTTAATGAATAATATAATCGTTTTGATATAACTCTGGATTTCTTTGCAATGATTCGTAACAATCTTCGCAAATCGACTTAACCTGAATGTTTCCAGAGGAGTCATAAACGATCATCTCTTGCCTTTCTTCATCACTCAGCTGGTTAAACCCTAACTGTGCCGCTTGTATCTGCTGTTCTTCAATAGTACCCAGCTTGATTCCACAATGACGGCAATGATAATGGAGAGCCATATAGTAACCCCCTATACTGTATTGCCATTAGTATGAACAGAAATAAGGGATTTTTATTCATTAAGCAAGAAAGATATTTTCCTCATACATTATTGATTATATACATTCATTACTTGTAAAAAAGGCGTCTTTAACCAAGCTTCACATGCATTAGCGCTTTTTTCAACGGTGTTCATAATATCTGGCCATTCCTCAGATGTAAATTTCCCCAATACATAATCTGAAATAGCCATCGGTCCAGACGGCCGACCAATACCAATCCGAATTCGGTTAAAGTTTTGTGTACCAAGATGAGCAATGGTTGATTTAATCCCATTATGCCCACCAGCACTTCCCTTTTGACGCAGACGAACTTTCCCAGGAGGTAAATCCAAATCATCATATAGCACGACAACATCATCCACTTCTACTTTAAAGAAACTCATAACAGCTGAAATAGATTCACCAGATAAATTCATATATGTCAACGGTTTAAGCAGAATTACTTTCTCGTTATCGATTACACCCATCCCATATATTCCTTTATGTTTTGCTTGATTTAAAGGAATAGACCATTTATCAGATAATGCATCTATTACTTCAAACCCGACATTATGTCGTGTTTTTTCATATTGTTTTCCAGGGTTACCCAGCCCTACGATTAATTTCATTTTTCACACTCCGTTACAACTAAGTTTCATGGAGTCACCTTTTATTATATACATTTTTGGAAACATTAGTAAAAATAGTATCTCATATCTCTAGAGGAATGCAAGCTTCACAAGACCTAAAAGGATATATCTCTACCCTTTTATATAACAGGATTATATGAAGCTATTGATTATTTACCTTGTCTTTCATATAGGCTATGTAAAGCAATACTGTGAATCAAACGTTGCATCACAGTATAACAAAGCCTTCATATAAAAAAGCGCAACCCATAATGTGTTACGCCTATTATACCATGTTTATTTTTTTATCTAAAACAAAGAAAGGAAGCCGACGTAATCTCTACGCTTGAGATTCTGGAGAAGCGGCTGTTTCACGCCCTTCTTCATTTGTCGGTATGCCGCTTTCTTGTTGTTCACCCGTACTAATTTCTCGTTCTTGGCGAGGGGCTAGGACAGAGGCCACTACTTCGTCACCACTATGATTAAGCGTTACACCTTGTTTCATATTTAAATCGGAAATATACAGTGTTTCATTCACTTCAAGCTCTGTCACGTCAACATCAATCGACTCTGGAATGTTACCTGGCGTCGTAGTAACGGTTACTTCATGGAGAGACTGCTGAAGTACTCCGCCATCTTTTACACCAATTGATTGACCGACGAGATTAACTCGTACATTTACTTGTACTTCCTCCGACATATCAACGATTAGAAAATCAGCATGATACATCTCGTGCTTTAACGGATCAGATTGATATTCTGAAAGCATAACCTGATGTTCTTCACCTTGGCACTTTAATGAAATAATGCCATTTCGACCGATTTCCTTCAATGTTTTTTTCAAATCTGCATAATTCACGGAAATTGCTTGACTCCCATTCTCACTTCCGTAAACTACTGCTGGTATTTCTCCATTTTCACGCAATTCTCTTAATGTAGATTGTTTGAAGTCTGTCCGCTCTTTTGCTACTAGTACATGGCTCATCTTCATCTTCACCTTCCCAGTTTTATAAAAATTCAAGCTAGTCTACATCATCTTTCCCCTTATGTATCCAATTTATGCATAAAAAAACAGCAAGCGAAGCCGCTCACTGTTTTTTACACCTATCTATATCATCAATCAAACAATGTACTTACTGATTGCTCTTCATGAACACGGATAATTGCTTCAGCAATTAAAGGTGCTACAGATAACTCAGTAATTTTTTCGATTTTCTTTTCTTCCGGAAGAGCAATAGAGTTTGTTATAACTAGCTCTTTAATCGTTGAATTTTGGATACGTTCAATGGCAGGACCTGAAAGAACTGGATGTGAACAGCATGCATATACTTCTTTCGCACCGCTCTCTACTAATGCATTTGCAGCAAGTGTAATTGTACCCGCTGTATCGATAATATCATCGATTAAGATTGCTGTTTTCCCTTCAATATTACCAATGATGTTCATAACTTCTGCTACGTTCGGTCTTGGACGACGTTTATCGATAATAGCAATTGGTGCTTTTAGGCGATCTGCCATTTTACGAGCACGTGTTACACCACCATGGTCTGGTGAAACAATTACGATATCTTCTAATTCTTTTCCACCAAAGTAATCAGCTAAAAGTGGCACAGCTACTAAGTGGTCAATTGGAATATCGAAGAAACCTTGAATTTGTGGTGCATGAAGATCTAACGTCACAACACGGTGTGCTCCAGCTGTTTCTAAAAGGTTCGCAACTAATTTCGCTGTAATTGGCTCACGAGAACGAGCTTTACGATCTTGACGCGCATATCCATAGTAAGGCATAACAATATTAATAGTCTTTGCTGACGCACGTTTTAAAGCATCGATCATAATTAAAAGTTCCATTAAGTTCTCATTAACTGGTTGGCTAGTAGATTGAATGACGAAAACGTCACAACCACGGATACTTTCTTCGATGTTAATTTGAATTTCACCATCACTAAAACTTGTTACCGTACACTTACCAAGCTCTACTCCAATAGCATCAGCAATTTCTTGAGCTAACCCAACATTCGAGTTCAATGAAAACACTTTTAAATTAGGATCTAAATACTGGTTTGACATGATGACCTCCATAGGTTAATTATTAGAATTTAAGTTTTTCACGTAATCTTCTTTGTTAATCTGACGAGCGCGGGCAATAGACAATGCTTCACCTGGTACGTCTTCTGTAATCGTTGAGCCAGCTGCCACATAGGCACCCTTCCCAACCGTTACAGGCGCTACAAGGTTTGAATTGCAACCAATAAATACATCATCTTCAATTTTCGTCAAATGCTTCTTCTTACCATCATAATTGACCGTAATCGAACCACATCCGATATTGACGCCTTTTCCTACCTCTGCATCGCCAATATAGCTTAAATGAGATGCTTTGCTGCCTTCACCGAAAATTGTCTTTTTAATTTCAACAAAATTACCGATTTTGACGGAATCATGGATTTCAGATTGTGGTCGAATATGAGCAAACGGACCAATGTTCACATTGCTTCCAATGCTGCTGGAATGAGCAACAGATTGATGAATATGCGTTCCCTTGCCAATTTCGCAATCTTTAATTTCCGAATGCGGTCCAATCACACAATCTTCTCCAATCGCTGTTTGACCCGCAATCGTTACACCTGGGTAAATCGTTGTATCTTGACCAATACTAACACCGGATTCAATATACGTTGTTGCAGGATCGATAATCGTCACTCCATTACGCATATGGGTTTCATTAATTCGCTTACGCATAATCTGCTCTGCCTGTGACAAAGCAAGACGATCATTCACACCTAAGGTCTCTTCGAATTCCTTTGTTTGAAATGCAGTTACAGTCTCTTGTGCAGATTTCAAAATTTCAATAACATCAGGCAAGTAGTATTCACTCTGCACGTTGTCATTCGAAACTTGTTGTAACGCTTGGAATAACGCCTGGTTGTCAAAGCAATACGTACCTGTATTAATTTCTTTTACAGCACGTTCCTCGTCCGACGCATCCTTATGTTCGACAATTTTTTCGACAAGTCCATTGGCATTGCGAATAATTCGACCATAGCCATCAGGGTTCTCTGCATAGGCTGTTAAAACCGTCGCCTTTGCTCCTGTTTCTTCATGCAAAGTAACAAGTGCCTCCATCGTTTCCGCCTTGATTAAAGGCGTGTCTCCGCAAATGACAAGAGTTGTTCCTTCTTGCTTAGCTAAAACGCTTTCAGCCTGCATCACTGCATGCGCTGTTCCAAGCTGCTCAGCCTGCAAAGCATATTGACACACATCACCAAGTTGTTTTTGAACTTGCTCGGCACCGTGTCCAATAATGGTTACGATCTCTTCTATTTGAAGTTGATTGACTTGTTCAACAACATGCTGTACCATTGGTTTTCCGCAGACTGGGTGCAAAACCTTGTATAGTTTTGATTTCATTCTTGTACCTTGTCCCGCGGCCAATATTATTGCATACCGATTCCTCATAACAGGCCTCCATTTTAACCTTTTTATCCATTAAAAATATTATCTTAAATAGCGGCTCATTTCAAGGTAACAATTAAAAGTACCTTTTATTATCAATTTTGGGGGAGATAAATTCTTCCTATTTTTCAAATAAGCAGGAGTTTTGGAGAGTAGAGGGGGAAATGAATGAAGACGGGTGACACTGCGGTTTCACACGAATGAGCCAGCATTCGTATAAATCAACAATATTCCATTAACATAGCCCATAATAAAAAGAGCCTTACTAAGTAGTAGGCTCCTAGATGCAAATTTTATTGATTTTTTAAGCTAACGAAGCGCCAGCTCCTGCTTCCTCTAATTCCGTTTCAAGTTCTCCTAAACGATGATATTCTGTTAAGACAGCTTCTTGAATTTTACCGCGTGTAGAGGAATTAATTGGATGAGCAATATCACGGAACTCTCCATCTGGAGTACGTTTACTTGGCATTGCAACAAATAAACCATTGTTTCCGTCAATCACACGAATATCATGAACAACAAATTCATTATCCAATGTAATTGATGCGATTGCTCTCATGCGTCCATCCGTGTTTACACGGCGTAATCTTACGTCAGTTACTTCCATTAAGTTCACCATCCCTATTTGTTGTTATGAAACTTTAAATAAGTAATTCAACAAAAAAAGGAGAACTCCTTCTAACAATTGTAAGTTTTTTAGAAAATTTAGGATTTATTTATATTTTTTTAATACTTATAAAAAAAGCTCGTCTTATTTGACGAGCGCAACTACTTCAATTTCAACTAATGCATCTTTTGGAAGGCGAGCTACTTCTACACAAGAACGGGCTGGCTTATGTGTTGAAAAATACTCTCCGTACACTTCATTAATTGCCCCAAAATCATTCATGTCTTTAATAAAAACCGTAGCTTTAATAACTGTTTCAAATGACGCTCCTGCTTCTTTTAAAACGGCTTGTAAGTTGCTGAACACTTGATGAGTCTGTTCCTTTACATCGCCTGTTACCATCTCTCCAGCTGGAGTAAGTGGAATTTGACCTGAGCTGTAAAACACATTATTAACAATAATTCCTTGCGAATATGGACCAATAGCTGCTGGTGCTTCATTTGTATGTACTGCTTTCATATTCATTTCCCCCTTTATTCAATCATTTAGAAAATAATTGCCGCGGCTTACATTAATTTTTTTATCTCTTTCATCAACCTCTGACAATCTAATTAATGATATATAATCTTCAATCAGACGTTCCTCATTATGTTCAGACTCAACAAGTACAGCAATACCTGCTACCGTTGCTTTAAATTCTTCCAGCAAACTTACCATGCCTTTCATGGTTCCGCCAGCTTTCATGAAATCATCTACAATTAACACATTAGAACCTTCCACTAAGCTTCGTTTTGAAAGAACCATCGTTTGAATTCGCTTGGAGGAACCAGAAACGTAGTTAATGCTCACCGTCGAACCTTCCGTTACTTTATTGTTTCTTCTAACAATCACAACGGGAACATTCAAATAATTCGCAACCGCATAAGCAAGCGAAATCCCTTTTGTAGCCATCGTCATAATAACAGAAACATTCGCTTTCGCATATCTAGCCGCAATAATGCGCCCCACTTTATTTACCGTTTGCGGGTCACCTAGAATATCTGTCATATATAGGTAGCCGCCTGGAAGTAATCGCTCCGGACTTGCAATCGTCTCACACAGCCCATCAATAAAGGCAGCTGCATCCTCTTCTTTGATAGATACCATGTATTTCACACCGCCCGCAGCACCTGGAATGGTCGTTAACGAGCCAATGCCTCGCTGTTCAAACGTTTCTTTAATAATCGTTAAATCTTCGCTTATAGAAGACTTCGCTGACTGATATCTTTCAGAGAAAAAAGTTAGTGAAACGAGTTCTCCTGGATGCTCCAATAAATAATTAGTCATATCGACAAGTCTTTCACTGCGACGAAATTTCACAAAAACACCCCCTGTCTTATTTCCGAATATTTTATAGTAACTATAACATTAATGTACGTATTTATTCAAGATGGTTCTGAGTTCCAAGCAAACGAACAGCGTATACCTGATCACAAAAGCCGCGCAAACCATTATAAATTCTTTGCATACGAGAATCATGCTCCACTAGCCCAAAAACTGTCGGACCACTTCCACTCATTAGTACGGCATCTGCTCCAAACGTTTTCATCTGATTTTTAATGTTTGCTACTTCTGGATAAAGCGGTAACGTCACTTGTTCTAATACATTCCCTAAACCACTGCATACTTTTTGATAATCATTATTTTCAATCGCTGCAATCATTCCGTACACATCTGGATGCTCCATATCAGAGAGCTGTAAGCGTTTATAAACATCTGCTGTCGAAACACCAAGCGTTGGTTTAGCTAAAATAACCCAACAATTCGGAGGCGGTGGTAAATGAGTAATTTTCTCACCTCGACCTTTTGCAAGCGCCGTGCCTCCATATACACAAAAAGAGACATCAGAACCAATTTCTGCGCCAATTTCCGCTAATTCATCTAATGAGAGACCAAGCCCCCATAATCTATTCAATCCTCTTAATGTCGCAGCCGCATCACTACTTCCTCCAGCAAGTCCAGCTGCAACCGGAATATTCTTTTCAATGGTAATCGAAACGCCTTTATTCACATCGTACCGTTCTTTTAATATATGTGCAGCCTGATAAGCTAAATTGCGATGATCGTCTGGCACAAAACGATTATGAGATAGAATTTTGATATTTTTCCCAGGAATCTCTTTCAATTCAATCCTGTCGGCAAGATCTACCGTTGTCATAATCATTTCTACTTCATGATAGCCATCAGGTCGCTTAAAAAGCACATCAAGCGCCAAATTTATTTTAGCTGGTGCCTTCTCCATGAGCTTCACTATTTCCACCTACTTTAACGTTCTTAAAAGTTCTTGTCCTATTCTATCATATCTGAATCTATTCTAAAGGTTTTTTCCGTGTAATTTCAATGAAATGAAATTTAAGTATTTCTTCAAAGAACCTAAAGGAAAAGCGGACTCGCCTAAAGAAAGAACCAAACTCTATTATTCACAATGTAAACATAAATGATTATGCTTATACATGGAATAAGAGTTTGGTTCTGATTAGATGTGTAGATAGCATGAAGTCGTATAGTCAGACTAAGATTGTTATTGCCCCATCATTTGACGCTGCGCTTTTTCAATGGCGAGTTTCACCATGTTTCCTGCATCACGAGCTCGAATGCCGCCCCAGCCTTCTTTCTGAACAACATCGTAAAAACCAAGTTCCTTTGCCAGTTCTTCCTTTAAACCTTCTGACATAATCCCTTTTCTTCTACTCAATTGAAACAGCTCCTTTTGCATGCTACTACATCTATAGTGTGCACATGAAACTTTATTATCATGAGCTTTTTATAAAAACTAAAAAGCAGCAAACATAACGTTTACTGCTTACTCTAATTACATTTCTTGTTGTTTGTTTAAAAACGTTAATTGTACGGTTTCCGTTAATACATCCGCATAGCTGTAAGATACTCTTTCAAACGCATTTTCCTCTTGGTCAAGCTCAATTACAAAAACAGCCGGGTAAGTTTCCGCCAACGTTCCAAAACGTTCTACAGTCTTTCTTCTTCCACCATTCGCCTTTAAAAGCAACCTTTTTCCTAGGTTTGAATCAAGTGCCGTTTTAATATCAGCTAAAGTTTTTGGCATTTTCGGTCCACCTCACTAAGTATAGTATATCACATTCTGGGTTGAAACGCAAATAAAATATTAAATTATATCAGCACTTAAAAATGTTTGTCAATAATTTTTGTTATAAAATCCATTAAAAATATTGGCTAACCATAGTATGGCACTATTATTGAAATATTATGTAAAGCTGTTACAACTGTTTTGCTCTACATGAAAATAAGCTACATCTGTATAAGAATGCAGCTTATTTTTCTTCTTGAATAGGTTTAAACGGCAAACCTGTTCGCAGGACTCCTCTTGTTTCAATGCCGCCTAACCCTTTTTCCCCCGTTAATGTATTACGCAGCACATCCCATACATGTATATACTCACGAAATGGTGTAAAACTAATCTTCCCTACTATATAGACAGGATCTAAAGCATGGATATTAACTCGCGAAGGAGAGCTTGCAAAATTGGCCCCAGCTTGAATGATAGATTCAAAGTGGGACTGACAAGCTCCTGCAAAAATAATAAGATGATCTAAGCTTGCTACCTTTTTGCGTGCTTCACGAACTGTCTCGACAAATTCCTTCGAATGGCGATAGGCCTTTAAATCCGTTATATCGCCTTTCGATTTCGAATAAGAATCATGCCCTGTAATGACGAGAATATCAGGTCGATAATGATCCAATAAGCCGCCGATTTTATATGGCATTTCTTTCTCATTACAAAATACACCGTTTACAGGAATATGAAACCTTGCATATAAATCCAAACACTTACGTAAATAAGATGCATCTCCATCAACATGAAGCACCTTGCCCGGTATTTGAAAATAATCCCCATCATATCGATATCCGTTACTCGATTCGTAACCGCTCTTTTGCTGCTGTAATTCTAAATCCTGCGTAAGTAGACGATTGGATTGCTCTTGTAGCTCTTTTGTCGCACGTTGGCGTTCATTTCGCTCTTCTTCCTGAATCTTTACTAAATCCTCAAAAGGAGCATCTGCAATTAGCCGAAACTCTTCCCCATATAAAATGGCTTGCTTCTTTCCATTTACCTCCCGAATATCGATGACGCGAAATAATATATCGCTCTCATATGAAATTCGTCCAACAATATCATTAATCTGCACAGTCATGGTCTCACCCCATGAGAAAAATTCCTTTAAGTTAGGTGCTTTATCTTTCTACAGTATGCAAAAGCATAGTCCATGGTGAATATAAAAACAGAAGCCTTCCAACATGCTACACAAGCTGGCAGGCACACGAGATCGTAGTTTCACATGAAACAAGTCTATAAACCCCTTCGACTAACAAAAGGTATGAAACAGCAGCAAGGCGCGGAAGAAGTCATTTATCGCTAGACAATAAAAAAGAGCTAGAGGTCATCCCCTAGCTGATTTTCCATCTTTATTTAAATATCCCTAATAAAGCATCACTCAAACGCCCGAATTCTTCAATTGTTAACGTTTCACCCCGTCTTGTTGGATCAATACCTGTTTCTTCAAGGGCCTCAATAATTTGCTCCTTCTTCTCCTTACCACTTGGAAGCTGACTGGATAAATTATTTAAAATGGTTTTTCTTCTTTGAGCAAAGCTTGCACGTGTCACCTGAAATAAAAACTCTTCATCCTTCACTTCCACGAGCGGCTTTTCTCTTTTCGTCAATCGAATGACTGCAGAATCTACGTTCGGCTGTGGCATAAAGACTGTTTTGGGAACAATCATCACCGTTTCAGCTTCCGTATAGTATTGGATAGCGATAGATAAAGAACCATACTCTTTCGTACCCGGTTTCGCCGCAATCCGGTCTGCCACTTCTTTTTGCAGCATACAGACAATGCCCCGAATCGGCAAACGATCAGCTAATAACTTTAAAATAATCGGTGTCGTCACATAATAAGGGAGGTTCGCTACAACCATTAAATCACGTATACCTGCAAACTCTTCCGAAATCACTTGCTGAACATCGGCTTTTAAAATATCCTGATGAATAATCTTCACATTCTGATAGGGTGACAATGTATCCGCTAAAATAGGTAGTAGGCGCTGATCAATCTCAAACGCTGTCACTTTTTTACTTCTTTTAGCAAGCTGTTCCGTTAAAGCTCCAATTCCTGGTCCAATCTCAATAGCACCGCTTTCTTCTGTCAGCTCTGCAAAGTCTACAATTCGATGTAAAATATTCGTATCAATTAAAAAGTTCTGCCCTAAACTCTTCTTAAAGGAAAAACCATACTTCTTTAAGATTTCTTTTGTTCTAATAGGTGTTGCAATGTCTTTATTCATTCTTTTCCTCCTGATTTATCCGAACCATTGCCTCAATAAACGCTTTCTTCGAAATTTGAAACATGTTCAAACGTTTATATAACTGCTTACCATTTGTGTGGCCAATGCGTAACAGTACGCCAAGTCTTTCTCTTCTATCCTTCGCACCTGCCCCACCGATTAAACCTGCATCAACAAGGTCCTGCTGCGAAATTTCTTCAGGAGCTTCTTCCTCCATTAATTGCGCATCCTTCAACGCATTTCGAATCGCCTCGGGAGATGCATGCTCCACACCAATACCGCGTCCCGATTTCGGCAATCCCTCCTGTTTCGTAATGAAAGCATGCTTACAGCCCTTCACTTGCTCCGAAATCGTATTTCTAATTTTTTGACCTGGAAAGTCTGGATCAGTAAAAATAATCACGCCTCGTGTTTGCTGAGCAAGCCGAACTTGTTCAACAACAGATTCATTCACGGCTGAACCATTTGTCTCAATCGTATCGGCATTAACTGACCGCTTAATAGCCACGGTATCGTCTTTTCCTTCCACTACAATAATTTCCTTAATTTTTTTCATTTCTTCCTCCATATCGCGAGACCTTTTTATGTTTTCACTCGTCTATGCAGTATAGGATACCAAAATATATTCTTACTTGATACGTATCACCTTGCTAATCAAGGCTCTTGCACTTGTCTTATTATAAAGCAAAAGCGATGTTAAACATATTGTGAATCTAAAAACCCATGCATCATACGTCTAGAAAGACAAATAAAAAACAGGAGATACATCATCTCCTGCTAAAAGTCTTCTAATCGATTATACGAACCTTTACCCTCTTGACACCCCAACGATAGGCTTCAGATTTAGAAGGGATAAACACATCAATTTTATTTCCTTTAATCGCTCCACCTTTGTCGGCAGCAACAGCATAGCCGTATCCTTCAACATGTACTTTAGAACCAAGCGGGATGACATTAGGATCAACAGCAATCACCTTTGCATGTGGATTACTCTTTAAATTCATTCCCGTCGCTGTCACGCCGGAACAACCATTACAGCTTGCTGTGTAAGCGGTTGATGAAACATATATTTCTTTTCCACCTGATGAACTACTAACATTATTTGCATAAGTAGCAGTGGGAGTGGGTGCTTTCGTTCCTACTGCGACTACCTGATCCTGCTTTTCTTTTATAACCTTTTCAGCAATAACTTTTCGTTTTACTTCTTTACCGTTTTCTTTTATGACTTCATATTGTGTTGAAATTTGACCTTTTTTCCCTTCTGTCAGGATTTTTTCTTTTCCTTCTGAAAGGGAATCATCTTCTTTTTTCACAATGTCATATTCGATTGGTGATTCCACTACATCGGTGACTTTTTCAACTCGAGTGACGTTTATTGTATTCTTTGCTTGAACTTTTTCTGATAATTTCGGCTCAACTCTATCTAATTCATTGAGCTTCACACCTTGTTGCGTCAAAAAGTCAACGACCGTAGTCGAAGTTGACCACACTTGCTTTTTCTTACCTCCCACTACTAAAGTGAGTGGAAAAGCTTTTTCAACGGAAATTTCCATTTTTTCTTTAATAGGAGTCTTTTTAGCAGGACTCAATTTATCATGTTGTGTCACTTCAATGTCTTGTTCCTTTAACAACTCACCTACTGTATCAGTTGTTGTCCATACTTTTGTTTCCTTGCCGTCCTGAAGTAATGCTACTTGTTGAGCAGGTTTCCAGACTACTTGTACATCCTCTTTCAACTGACTGTTTTTCGAAGGCAATATGTAGTCTTCAGCTTTGACCTGAATCTCTAACTCTTTTAATATCTCATCTACAGTAGCAGCATGTGTGCGCACTACTTGTTCTTGCCCATCAATGATGACAGTAATCGTCTGCTTTGTACCTTGATAAAACAGGATTCCAACCACTATCGTAAGCACAAGTACACTACAAATAGCATTGGTTGTTCGCTTTATCCCAAAAGACTTGGGAACTAAGTTCTTCATAGTTTCTACAAAAATGAAAAACTCCTCCTTCCTCTCGGTGATTATAAAGACATACTCAGCAAGATGTCAACCCACCTGTTTTTTTCATTGTTAGGAAATTAGTTCCTATTATGACTAGTGTCTATGAAATTGAAAAGGGTGAATTCTCGACAACATTAATCATTGATAGACATGAGATTTGTAGAATTTTTGGGAATTCACAAGAAATGGACAAGTATCCAGTAAATATTGACGAAGAAAATTGTCAATTTATGCCGAATATTTTTTTGGCATTTTCTGTTGTAATGCGTGCAACTTCTTCTACTGAAACTTGTTTAATATCTGCAATTTGTTCAGCTACTAGTTTCACATAAGCCGGTTCATTTCTCTTTCCTCTAAAAGGATGCGGAGCTAAGTAAGGACAATCCGTTTCAATAAGCAGGCGATCTAATGGAACTTCCGCTGCAACTTCCTTCGGTTTTTTGGCATTTTTAAACGTAACCGGCCCACCTAGAGAAATATAAAAGTTCATCTCTAAACATTCCTTTGCCGTTTCTACACTGCCACTAAAGCAATGCATAATACCACCTACAAGAGATGCTTCCTCTTCTCTTAAAATGGTTACAATATCTGCTGTTGCTTCTCGATTATGAATAATAATTGGTAGTTTCACTCTTCTAGCCAAACGAATTTGCTTTCGGAACACCTCCATTTGGATTTCTTTTGGTGACTTATCCCAATAATAGTCTAGTCCCATTTCTCCAATTGCTACGACCTTTGGATGTGCTGCTAGTGATTCGATCCACTCTAAATCAGCATCAGTCATATCAATTGCATCAACAGGATGCCAGCCTACGGCCGCATATAAGAAATCATATGTTTCTACTAACTCCATTGCCTTTGTAATCGTTGGACGATCAAATCCTACGACAATCATGTTAGCGACTCCCGCTTCTTGTGCTCTCTTAATTACTTCTGTCAAATCTTCTTCAAATTGTTCTGCGTTCAGATGTACATGCGTATCAAATAGCATTTCTATCTTCCTCTCTACCATTAGTTTATTACGAAATACAGTGCTTATGTTTCACAATTCGATTACAAATATGTAACAAAAAAATCGAATTTGGTAAAAATATACATAAAAAAGCATAAAAACGTTTCACATGAAACATTTTTATGCTTTTTTCTCTATCTTTAAATGCCTGTTGTCTATTTTACTTTAGAGCCATTAGGAAGCGCTGCATCAACGGTTGCAACGGATAATACACCTTCATTACTTCCTGCTAGAATCATTCCCTGTGATAATTCACCGCGCAATTTTACCGGTTTCAAATTTGTAACACAAATGACTTTTTTGCCCACTAATTCTTCCGGTTTATAATATTGAGCAATACCTGATACAACTTGGCGTCTTTCATAGCCCAAATCTAGTTGTAATTTTAAAAGTTTATCAGCCTTTTTCACTGGTTCTACTTCTAGCACTTGTGCTACTCTAAGCTCTACCTTCATGAAATCATCAATTGTAATTTCATCGACTTCTGGAATTTCAATTTCTTTCGGTTCTTCCTTTGATTCCTCTTTTGGAGCTCCGCCCTGCATTTGCTCTTTAATATATTGAACTTCCTCTTCCATCTCTAATCGAGGAAAAATTGGTTCTGCTTTAACTACCTTTGTTTGAGCTGGAATTTGTCCAAAGGCACTCAAGCTATCCCATGTTTTTAATATCTCATCCGTAATATTTAATTGGGCAAAGATTTTTTCTGGTGTCTGTGTTAAAAATGGCTTTAGTAAAATAGCCACTCGACGTAATGTTTCAGCTAAATGAACCATTACACTTCCTAGTTCATCGCGCTTTTCTTCCTCTTTTGCAAGTACCCATGGCTGTGTTTCATCAATAAATTTATTCGTTCTGCTCACAAGCTGCCAAATAGACGTCAAAGCAACTGAGAATTCCATATTCTCCATAGCCTCTTCATATTTCTTCACAGTTTCCCTATTCATCTCTAATAAAGACTGTTGGAATTCACCTTTTGAATCTACATAAGCTGGAATTTCTCCATCAAAATATTTATTAATCATGGCAACCGTACGATTAAGTAGATTTCCAAGATCATTCGCTAAATCAAAGTTAATACGTTCAATAAAGCCTTCTGGAGTAAATACTCCATCTGAACCAAATGGTACTTCACGCAGTAAATAATAGCGTAACGCATCTAACCCGTAACGATCAATTAATGTGACAGGATCGACCACATTTCCTTTTGACTTTGACATCTTGCCATCCTTCATTAATAACCAACCATGTGCAAACACTTTGTTCGGTAATGGTAAGTCCAGTGCCATCAACATAATTGGCCAATAAATAGTATGGAAGCGTACGATTTCTTTTCCAACAAGATGAACATTAGCCGGCCAATATTTGGTATACTTTGATTCATCTTTAGACCCATAACCTAAAGCGGTAATATAATTCGTTAAGGCATCAATCCATACATACACAACATGCTTCGGATTACCTGGTACTTTAATTCCCCAATCAAAAGTCGTACGCGAAACAGCCAAATCCTCTAAACCTGGCTTAATGAAGTTATTAATCATTTCATTCTTACGAGATTCCGGTTGAATAAATTGTGGATTTTCTTCATAAAATTGCAGCAAACGGTCTGCATACTTACTCATTCTAAA
This sequence comes from Peribacillus sp. Hz7, assembly GCF_042136355.1. Classification (NCBI taxonomy): domain Bacteria; kingdom Bacillati; phylum Bacillota; class Bacilli; order Caryophanales; family Bacillaceae; genus Peribacillus; species Peribacillus sp. Hz7. The sequence goes on along the minus strand of NZ_JBHHJV010000022.1, from coordinate 8,740 downwards.
GAAATATGATTCCTCTTTTACCTTTTCAACTGGTCTGTTGCAGTCCGGGCACTTTCCATCATTTTCTTCAACTTGACGCTCTGTAAAGAATGATTCACAAGGTGTACAGTATAACCCCTCATATTCATCTAAATAAATATCTCCCTGATCAAGCAGCTGCTTAAAAATCTTGGCAACAACTTCTTTATGACGCTCTTCCGTTGTTCTAATAAAGTCATTGTAAGAAATATCAAGTTTTTTCCATAGATCTTTAATACCTGAAACGATATTATCGACATATTGCTGTGGTGTTATCCCTTGTTCTTCTGCCTTTCGTTGAATCTTTTGACCATGTTCATCGGTCCCTGTCAAGTACATGACATCGAATCCACGCAGTCTTTTATAGCGAGCCATTGCATCGCCTGCCACAGTTGTATAAGCATGACCTATATGTAAATTTCCACTTGGATAATAAATAGGCGTCGTAATATAAAATGTCTTTTGGTTATCCTTCATATTCTTTTCCTTCCTCCTCAACTTTTGCAAATCTAGTTCTATAAATATCACTAAACTGCATGAAACCGCTACCCCTATTTTAACGCTATCTGTCCATCTATGCGACTAGAAAACATAAACTCCTCTTTAAAAAGGACACAATGTCATTCATTTTATCATCATTGCCTCATTTATAAATAAAATATACCTGCGTCAAACAATACATATACAGATAGAATCTATATTTTTACAAAAATATACAAAAAAGTAACCTAAACTGAACATTCCATTGGAATTATATTGAATTTATGAGTATAATGAACATTGGCAGATGTCGATTGCCGTACACCCGTGTCGAATTCTGCTAACCATTATCAAACGTTCAATTTTCTTTTAAAAATTTTTCGGTAAATAATGGAATAAAAAGGATAAAAAGCGCAATAAACCCTTGATATATGGGCATTTGACCACTCAAAAAATACAGTAATAATAAAAAATAAAATCATTGACGTATTTGGGAATGGCTGGTATTATAGGTTTATAAGAAGTTTGTCGAATATTGACGAATAAAAAAATAGATAATAGATTATAAATTTGAGAGGAGATTTTATTAGTTATGAAATCTACAGGAATCGTTCGTAAAGTTGATGAATTAGGTCGTGTGGTAATTCCGATTGAGCTTCGCCGTACATTAGGTATTGCAGAAAAGGACGCTTTAGAAATTTACGTAGATGATGAGCGCATCATCTTAAAAAAATACAAACCAAACATGACTTGCCAAGTAACTGGTGAAGTATCTGACGATAACTTAACACTTGCAGGCGGTAAATTAGTTCTTAGCCGTGAAGGTGCTGAAATTCTTATTAAAGAAATTCAAAATAGTTTCGAAGCTTCTAAATAAGATATAAAAAAAGCTACTAGATTCATCTAGTAGCTTTTTTGTATTTATTCTTCAATATGATAGGCTTGATACACTTCCCTCTTTTGCAACCCACGATCTTTTGCAACCTGCTTAATAGCTTCCTTCGACTGAAGCCCTTTCGCTTCCACATAGTAGTCTACATGTTTAACTAAATCCATTGAACTCCACCAAACGATTTCTTCCTCTTCTGTGGCAGGCATGGCCCCTTCTATAATTAAACAAAATTCACCACGTACTTCAGATTCATTTGCCCATGCTAATGCCTCACTAATCGTTCCACGAATAAATTCTTCAAACTTCTTCGTCAACTCACGGCATAAAACAATATTTCGGTCTCCTAATATATCAAGCATCTGCTTTAATGTTTCTTTTAAACGATGAGGGGATTCATACATAACCCATGTAGCTTCTATCTTCTTTAATCTCTGAAGCTCCTCCTTCTTCTGTTTAGCCCCTCTTTGCAAAAATCCATAAAAATAAAAGGGTTGTGGTACTAAACCTGAAGCAATTAAAGCCGTTAAAGCTGCATTTGCCCCCGGGAGCGGAATAACCTTTAATTGCTCGGCAATTGCATCTTTTACTAGTTCATAACCTGGATCTGAAATCGTTGGCATTCCTGCATCACTGACTAAAGCAATTACCTGTCCGTTACGAAGTCGATCTAGCATATGCCTGCCGCTATTCTCTTTATTATGCTCATGATAGCTTACAATCGGTGTTGTAATCTCAAAATAATTGCATAGCTTTTTCGTATTTCTTGTATCCTCTGCTGCAATAACATCTGCTTCCTTTAAAATACGTAAAGCTCGAAAGCTCATATCTTCTAAATTGCCAATAGGGGTTGGTACTAAATACAAGGCCGGCTCGAGACCCTCTCTTTCAAAACTTTTCTGCTGCCACATACTACTCCTCCTTTTTCATCCATTTCTGTTTACTCTGCCGTGATAGCTGCTTAAAACGATATTCAGCTTGCATAGCCTCCTTTTTCGTATCAAAGGTTTCATAATAAATAAGTGAAACAGGTGTTCTCCCACGCGTATATTTGGCCCCTTTTCCTTGATTATGAAGATTTACACGGCGTTCTAGGTGATTTGTATAACCTGCATAATAGCTTGTATCTGCGCATTCTAATACATAAAAATAATGCTTACTGCTCTCCATATAAAATCCTTCTAATGTCTGGATTATATTCATTTTGTTCATTATAGACAACAAGCGGTGGTAACACCTTTAAGTCTGGGTTCCCATCTTTAATGCCCTCAATTAAAATCGTATTCGCTTCTTTATTTTGTTTTGGATAAACAAACTGAAGTCGCTTCGGCTCAATGCGATATTGCCTCATTAGACTTAATATATCCATTAATCGCCCTGGACGATGAACAAAAGCAGCCTTTCCGCCTTGACGTAACAGTTGACTGCTTACTCGAATGACGTCTTCAAGGTTACACATAATCTCATGACGAGCAATTGCATAATGTTCATTTTTATTGATTTCCTCTTGAGAAGGCGTTGGAAAATACGGTGGATTACACGTCACTACATCGTATTTGCTATACCCAATCTCCTTCACTATCTCTTTCAAATCACCATGAATCATCTCAATTTGCTGAGATAGCTCATTATAGTTTACACTTCGACGCGCCATATCACAAAGCCGCTCTTGAATTTCAACACCTATAATTGAGCCTTTTGTCCGAGTACTCAATAACAACGGGATAATCCCATTTCCTGAACATAGATCAACTAGTTTCCCTTTTTGAATTGGTACATTCACAAATTTCGACAATAGCACGGCATCTAATGAAAAGGCAAACACAGAAGGACTTTGAATAATTCTTAAATCCTCTGCTAATAAATAATCAAGTCGCTCATCTTCTCTAAGTTGCACCATAGATTGTTTCCTCCTAGCCATTTTCCATCGTACAAAAAAGGTCTGACTCATGCTTACATGTCAGACCCTGAATTACTATATATTATCATGTAAAAGAGACAAATAAACGCTCCCTAGGCTATTTTTTATTTAAAAAGGATAGACAGAAGAGACAATCTCCTTCTTTACGTAAACTACCAAAATGAAGATTACAAATATGAAAACCTTCTTGATAAATGCGAGCTAAGTTATCATACCCTTCACCGATATCTATAGCCTTTTCCTCACTATTTATCGACTTCACTTTCACCTTGCTGGCTCCTTTTTTAGCAGCCTTTGGCACTTCAATTAAATCTAATCTACGTCGCAAGTGGTCATTCTCCAGCTTTAATGATTGATTATCTTCCAATACTTCGGCAAGATGTTCTTTCAATTCTCCAAGCTGTTTGTACAGTTGACCGATTTGGGTTTCCATACTCGTAACCGATTCAAAAATCTCTTTCTTATCCACGCTACCCACCACCTTACTAATCTGTGGCTTGAATAGAAACGGCTCCCTCGTTTAGAATCTCATCTAAAGTATATTCTAATACTCTGTCTTGTTCGATTAATTCAACTTGAAGTACACGTTCTAGAATGTTAAGCCCAACTACCTTGCCTTTACCGTTTGGAGTTTTAATAATTTCCCCTAAATCAGGAAGCAGTTCTTTTGCACTTTCGTATTCATCATTTTCATATTTTAAGCAACACATCAGACGTCCGCATAAGCCTGATATTTTTGTTGGATTTAACGATAGGTTTTGGTCTTTCGCCATTTTAATGGAGACAGGCTCAAAGTCACCAAGAAACGTTGAACAGCAAAGCATCCGGCCACATGGTCCAATTCCGCCTAGCATTTTAGCTTCATCGCGTACACCAATTTGACGAAGTTCAATTCTAGTTCGAAAAATAGCAGCCAAGTCTTTCACTAAATCACGAAAATCAACACGTCCATCTGCTGTAAAAAAGAAAACGACTTTATTTCGATCAAATGTATACTCAACATCAACAAGCTTCATATCTAGCTTATGTTCTTCTACCTTTTGACAGCAAATATCGTAGGCCTCTTTAGCAGCCGCTTTATTCTCCTCTACAATTAACCGATCTTTTTTATCCGCAATCCTTAACACTTTTTTCAAAGGCAGGACAACATCATTTTCTCCTACTTGCTTCCGGGCTGTTACAACCTTGCCGAATTCCACACCACGAACGGTTTCCACTATGACAAAGTCATCCTTAGGAATATCGATTTCACCCGGATCAAAATAGTATATTTTGCCCGCTTTTTTAAAACGGACGCCTACAACATCATACAAATCATGATCCCTCCTGCAAATTCAGCACAAGCTGTTCCATTAACAGCTGTGGATTTGTATTGGACGACAACTTTCGTTTCGTATCCAAAATAGTGCCCATACAATCTGCAAGACGCCTTTGTGAGAGCTGAAGAGCATGAGAGGCAAGCTCTTCTTCCTGATTTTGAAACACGACGAAGTTCCGCTTGTCCAATTGAATATATAGTAAATCCTTATAAATCAAAAGTAGTAAATCAAGCCCTTTATCTAGTTGCTCTCGTTCCTTAAAGTGAGAAAACCAATCCGTTTGTAAAAATAACAATGCCTTCATCCGGTTTTGTTTTAACACTTCATATAATTTTACCACTATTTTTTGAGCTTGTACAAACCATTCATCGTGGCTCAGCGCTAAACCTTCTTCTACATTTTGAGTAATTTGGGAAATGACGGAGGCAATTTGCGGTTGAAGATTGTGCTCTATCAATTTTTGTTTCACATTCTCAGGAGAAAGCGGCTGAAAGGTTAATACTTGACATCGCGAAATAATCGTTGGTAATATCCTCTGAACTTGCTCAGTCATTAAGATGGCAACCGTGTCATCCGATGGCTCTTCTAGAAATTTCAATAAGCTATTAGCCGCACCTACGGACATTTTATCAGCATCAGCAATCATATAGATTTTCCGATTTGCTTCTACGCTTTTTTTCGAAAATTCCTCTTGAAGCTGTTTAATTTGCTCCTTTTTAATCGATAAGCCATCTCGCTCGATATAATGAACATCTGGATGATTTCCACTCATGATTCGCTTGCAATTTCTACACTCTTCACATGGCTCATAACCAGCAATAGGAGCTTCACACAACAAGCTTTTAGCAAAAACATGGCTCACTTCATGTTTACCTATTCCTTTTTCTCCTTCAAACAAATAAGCATGTGCCACTCGTTTTTTTACTAAGCTATTTTGCAACATCCTCATAATCTGCGGCTGTACTTGTTTTGCTTCCTGCCATGTTTTATTCAAAATGATCAACTCACTTAAGTATTATAAATTCATGTATCAGATACAAACTGTATTATTTTCTCATTATATCAATTGTTAGAAAGGAGGATAATGACAAATCGTTGTCCTATCATCCTTTTTTATGCAAAAATTCTACAATACTTTGCTTTGCCTGTTCAAACACGACCTCTAACGATTGACTCGCATCAATTAATACGAATCTCTCCTTCCATCGATTCATTACAAGCTGATAGCCTTCACGTACTTTTTTATGGAAATCGATTGTTTCCAAGTCTAAACGATTCACTTCCCGATGATTATTCGCTTGAATTCGCTTTAATCCTTCATCTGGTTCAATATCAAAATACAGCGTTATATCTGGCATAACATCAGCAATCGCAAATGTATTAATACTATAAATTTCTTCAATTTCTAAGCCGCGTGCATGCCCTTGATAAGCAAGCGAGCTATCAATAAAACGATCACATAGTACAATCATTCCCTGCTCTAATGCAGGAATAATTCTCTCAACTAGATGCTGACGCCTTGCTGCAGCATACAATAAAGCTTCCGTTCTTGAATCCATCGCTGTATTCTCTTTATTTAAAATCACTTCTCGAATTTGTTCTGCAATTGGAATTCCGCCTGGTTCCCTAGTTATAACAACACGATGTCCTTCCTTTTCTAAGGCAGCTCCTAAAAGTTGCAATATCGTTGTTTTTCCAGCACCTTCAGGCCCTTCCAATGTAATAAATGCTCCACGATTCATCGATTATCCCACCGTTCATTATTTTACTGCTAGTATATCATTTTAACGGACAGACCCAGATTCGTAAACGATAAGCTCACCACTCATCAATGCTTGTCCACCGTGAAAACGGGATTTATGTGCTAATAAATGTTTTAAAGTCGCCACTTTCTCAGCTGTAATCATTTCCCCAGGCATAATCAAAGGAATCCCTGGAGGATATGGAATGACCATTTCTGCTGAAACTTGACCAATTGCTTCATTTAATAAAACTTGTTTTGTTTTCATTTGCTTCATATCTGAATAAGATACTACTAGTGTTGTTATGATTGCTTCTTCCTTCCACTGAATCATAGAAGAAGTACTATTTTGTCCCTTCTTCCTTTTTAACGCTCCTTGTATTTGTTCAATGGTCTGTCGTAAAGGATAAAACTGTTCCTTTTTTAATAATGGCAATATGAGTAAGACATTGCGGGGATCCGCCAATTCAGAATAAATACCTGCTTCTTCAAGTAAAGCTTGTACTTCATAACCACTTAGTCCCTGTGTTGATCGAATACTCACCTTTAGCGGGTCAGCTACAACACCTTTAGGCGGTTCTAACACTTCAACTTCTTTAACGGCAGATAGCTGGTCCTTAAAGTCAGCTATTCTCTTGATAAGGAATTGACAATCATCCTCTGTAAAAGCAGCTAAATATGCTCGCGCCAAATCAAGCGACCCCATTATTGGATAAGATGGGCTGCTTGACTGTAGCATTTGTAAGTACCATTCAATTCGTTCTCTACTAACTAAGGTAGTATTCACATGTAAATAAGAGCCCATTGTCATTGCAGGTAACGTTTTATGAGCTGAGTGGACCACTACATCTGCTCCTGCTTCAATTGCACTTTGTGGAAATTGATTATTGGCAGAGAAATGAGCTCCATGTGCTTCATCGACTAATACTGGAATTCCTTTATTATGGGCTACTGTTATAATGGAGGATAACTCCTGACTGAGACCATAATAATTAGGAGAAGTCAAAATAATCGCCTTTGTCTCTGGATACAAGTTCAAAGCCTCTGTGATCAGCTGAACATCAAGCCCTCCAGCAACTTCCCACTCTTTATAAATCGTTGGTTGTAAAAATACCGGTTTAACGTTGGCTAACATAAGGCCATGCAGAATAGATTTATGGCAATTACGTTGGACAAGTACAGTATCCCCCTCTTCACATGTTCCCATAATCATTGCTATATTTCCTACAGTCGAACCATTTACAAGAAAATAACTGTTCTGCACATCATAGAGGTTAGCTAATAGCTGCTCAGCTTCTTTAATTGGACCTTCTGGTGCATGCAAATCATCTAATCCTGATAGCTCAGTTGCGTCTATTTGAAGTAAAGACTCATACATCTTTCTGCCTTGCTGCATAAATATTTGTCCGTTTTTATGTCCTGGTACATGATAGGAAACTTTATTTTCTTTATGAAAAGCTGCTAAAGCGCTAAATAACGGTGTCTGTAATTGATTCATGTATCTCTTCCCTCAATCCATGGATTCATATTCTTATTTTACCAAATAAAAATTTCTTTCTCTCCCCATAGATATACTTTTATACATAATAAAAAGCCAAGGGGACCGTTTCCTTGACTCTCTGATTCTCTAAATATATTCTTACGAAAAGATTTCAGGATGTGTAATTTTTTTTAATTGCTTGAGATAATATTTATACCGCTCATCCTTCGTATCCGTTGTAATGATCTCACGCTCACATTCCTCGCAAATAAATGATGTATATACATGAATACCTGATGTTTTTCTACATTCACAAACCACGCATGTTTCCCCTGCCGTTTTTTCGGTTGTTGTTGTTTCCAACATCTCCACCTCCATACCTGCATTCTCTCCAAAAACTTTTTTTCTTATACCTACTATATAAATAGTTTAAGAGAACTGGGATAACTGCTCATAACAATGTATGATAAAGGTATTCGATACGTGTATGTCTCTTTGAAAGTTTATAAGGCATATGCTGATTAAAGAAAAATTCCCATTGATTTCTTCGTGCTAAAACATAAAAAAGATCAGCTTTTCAGCTGACCTCATGCTTGCCTGGCAACGTCCTACTCTCACAGGGGGAAACCCCCAACTACCATCGGCGCTGAAGAGCTTAACTTCCGTGTTCGGAATGGGAACGGGTGTGACCTCTTCGCCATCATTACCAGACATTATGTAGAAGGCTTGTTCCTTCAAAACTAGATAATAGGAAAGCATTGCGTGTTACCAAAACAATAGGTTAAGTCCTCGACCGATTAGTATCAGTCAGCTCCATGTGTCGCCACACTTCCACCTCTGACCTATCAACCTGATCATCTTTCAGGGGTCTTACTAGCTTGCGCTATGGGAA